>JBAXES010000072.1:0-11410 GCA_037140315.1 Chloroflexales bacterium | reverse complement strand
GGCCCAGACGCCTCAGCGCCCCAAGCGCCCGCCGCAGGCCGACCCGGCGACGCCCCGGCGGCTGGAGATCGCCCCCAAACCCACGCTCCCGGAGATCCCGCCGCTGCTGCTGGCCGGCGTGCGCGCGGCGCTCTTCCAGACCCTCTTCCAGGAAGCGCTCAGCGGGTACCAGGCGCTGCTCGCCCAGCAGCCTATCGAGCAGCGCGACCAGGTCGTGCTCGCGGTCGAGCCGGCCCGCCTCGGCGCCGCCGCGCAGCTCCTGCTCGACGCGCCGACGCTCAACGCCGCCGTGAGCCTGCTCGCGCTGGGCGCGTTTCTCCAGCGCCAGCCCGCGCAGGAGCACGTGTAGTCCGCCCGCCTCGTCCGCCTCGCCTGCCTCGTGTTCGCCTGACCACATCGGTTGCGCTCACCGATGCGCGAAGCCTCCCCCCGCAGGCAGACTAACCGCACCCCTCGCTGCACCGACAGCATCCTGATACGTACCTGTTCGGAGCACGAGTCTCTGCCTGCCGGGGAAAGCAGAAAGCAGAAAGCAAAAAGCTGAAATAGGCGCAGGAGTCAGCGCTATCGCTGCCCTTTCAGCTTTCAGCTTTCAGCTTTCAGATCTCCCTCCCCGGCCCCTGTCATGCGCTTTTAATTGGCGCCCATCCTCAATGTTCCTCCCCCGTGGGGAGGCTGGCCCCTGCTGGCGCAGCCTCCCCATACGGGCGGCGGTGCGGCGGCATCACACGGCAACGCCGTATATGGAGGATTCTCATGGATCGCACCGAGACCATCGCCGGAACATCCCTGACGCGTGACCTCGTCCTCTGCCTGCGGCCAAAGAGCCCGCTCCGTGGTCTCCAGGGCAAGGGCGGCACGATTGTCCTCCGCACGGGCCGCACCGTGACCGTATCGAGCGACACCTTCCGCCAGATCATCGGCGCCAGCAACATGCCCTACGCCGAGCTGCACACGCTGTTGCGTGAGGTCAAGCGCGCGGGCCGCGCCGGCGACACCGGGCGTCGCACCCAGCACCTGGCGCGGGCGGCGCAGCTGCTCGCCGAGGCGACCGAGCGCTACCTAACGTGTACCGATAAGGACTGACCATGGCTGACCACCCGAACATCCTGCGCCGCACGGTCGACGCGGCGCACCAGCGCGCGCTCGAAGGCGCCGTGCTTCAGGCGCTCCAGACCGGCGCCGGGGTCAACGAATCCACCTGGCCGCCGGCGACGCCGCTGCCGGAGCTGCTCGCCTGGCTCGACCAGACCATCGCCGCGATGCGCACCCCCCACGGCATCAGCGGGTTCCTGCTCATCGCCTTCTGCGACGATGCCCAGGACGCCGCGATCGAGCTGACCTGCACCACCCGCACGCTCTGGCCCGTGCTGCGCGAGGGCCTCACCCCGACCCTGGCCCGCCTCGCCGCCGAGCACACGATCACCCTGACGATCCTCGCATTCGGCACGGCGCTCGACGCCGCGCTCCCGTAATCACGCAACACCAAGTAGAAGGCCAGCACCTGGTGGTGCTGGCCTTTTTGTGTGTGTCTGCCGTGCCCACTCGGCGCAGCATGCAGCGCATCGGGTAGATTCAGACCAGATCAGCTGACGTGAGATCGCCGGTGACGCCCATCGCGGCCGCGATACACGCAAAATCAGCTGATGCAATCACAAAGAGGCCGCGGCGGAAGGGGAAGCCCCACTGCCGCGTATCGGTGATGAACGCCAGCGCGCCAATCAGCGGTTTGATGGGAGCCTCGTTGCTGGGCACGAAGGTCATGCGCCGCCGCCAGGGGTGAAAGGTCGGGCTCATCTCGACCTGGTAGGGCACATCATCGGCGATCTGCCCGATTGCGGTAAAGGCCTGGAGCGGCGTACCACCGTGCAGCTCGGTGCGCGGCGAGTAGAACACCAGCCAATCACCACGCTGAAGCTGGCGCAAGCGCGTCGGACGACCGTGGTCGGCCTGGGTAAAGCCGCCCGCGACCCCCAACTGGACATGGTTGCGCGACACAGTATTGATCCAGAAGCGCATTGCGGGTGCTCCTCATCCGCGATCATGGACGGTGATGGTGTATGATGATATCAGGACACTGATACTATATCAGGACACTGATACGACGTCAAGGATATATCGCCATGGTCGAAGATCGCGTCGGCTACCTGCTCAAGCGGGCGCAGCACGCCCTGCGCCTGGCCACCGACGCCGCACTGCGCCCGCTCGCGCTGACCACCCCGCAGTACGCCGCGCTGAGCGTGGTCGAGACGGAGCCCGGCGCGTCGAGTGCCGCCCTGGCCCGGCGCGCCTTCGTCACCCCCCAGACGATGAACGAGGTGGTGCGTAGCCTGGTCGGCAGTGGGCTGCTGACACGGCAGGCCCACCCCGAGCACGGGCGGGTGATCCAACTCTATCTGACGCCGCATGGGACAGCGCTGCTGGCCCAGGCCCATGCGTGTGTCGCGGTTGTCGAGGCGCAGTTGCTCGCCGGGCTGGCCGCGCCCGCGCAGGCGCAGCTGGCGGCCTGGCTGCGGACATGCAGCGAGTCCCTGGAGCGGCTCCCGTCGGCGGAGGATGTTGCGCCCGCGCCAAACCAGAGTAGGTGAACCGATGCCCCCCACGCATCATCGCGCTCAGCGTCGGGCGCGGCGACACAGGAAGCGACCGGATGGATCACCATGAGATGGTCGCGCTGATTCGCGACGGCGTGCCGCGCCCTGGGGGTGTCTGGGCCGATCTCGGCGCGGGCACCGGAAACTTCACCTGGGCGCTGGCCGATATGCTTGGGCCGCAGGGAGTCATCCATGCCCTCGACCGGGATCGCCACGCCATCGCGGCGCAGGTGGCGCGCGCCCAGCACCAGCCACCTGCAGCAGCCATCATTCCGTACCTGGCTGATGTGACCCGCCCGCTGGAGCTGCCGCCGCTCGACGGGCTGCTGCTCGCCAATCTGCTGCATTTCATCCGTGATCAGACTGGTCTGCTGCAGCGCCTGGCCAGTCACCTTCAGCCTGCCGGGCAGCTGCTGATCGTCGCGTACGAGCAGCGCCTGCCGCTGCCCTGGGTGCCCTTCCCGGTGCCGTTTGTGCAATTCACGGATCTGGCACGCGCCGCCGGGTTGGCGCAGCCCAGACATGTCGGGAGCCGCCGCTCGCCATCATCGGGGCGCGTCCTCTACGCTGCCATTACAGAGCGACGCCCCTAACACCCATCACGCCCCCTCCGCGATCACTCCTGGGATGAACACGTATCACTCCGATGTCATGGTAGCCGCAGCAGGATCATCATATCCGTAGGGTCGCATGGGCATGGTTCCTTGCCTCAATGGTACAATAGCGGCGACTTCCCTTGCTGACTGATACCATGCGGTAGCGCCTGAGCGGATCGCCACAATAGCCGGGTGATAGGAGCCGCGTATGTGCCTTTTCCGCGCTCGCATGGGGCCACCCGGCAGCGGCTCGTCCGCTCCAGACTACCTGGTGCAGACCGCTGATGGGCACGACGTGGCCCGCTGGCAAGATCTGCGCCAGGCGCCGGAGTTCGATGCGTGAATGTGCGCCAACCGGGTTGGATTACCCAAAAATTGACTCCCCTTGCCCCTTGACATGCCCGGCCAACCTACGTAGCATGGTGGCACAGTATACATGGAGGAACTATGGCCGGGAAAGACCGGGCCGATGAGGGACGCCAGGCGGGAGTACCCGCCCGGATCTCGGAGACCACGCACCGTGAACTGCGTTATGTCGCTGCGGTGTGGTCGCTCGGTGCGAAGGACGGCGCGCCGACGACGATTCGGAGCCTCATCGATCTGGCCTGGGAGACGCTCAAGCAGCAGCGGCCCGATGTCGTTGAGTTGCTAAAACGCGCTGATCCGGCCGAGCACGAGTAGCCTGCACTATTTGGATCCGAACCCCTTCCGGCGGTGAGCGGTCGCCACTCCTTCCACCACCGGTAGGCATAACCAGGAGACACACGATGGGCTCGCTGACCACTACGGTCGGCAGGGTTAGTTTGTCTGCACCCTGCGACCACGCATCAGCACCGGGCGCGCGATGGCGCGCGGCGGGTCGGGGAGGACGCTGATGCGACCAGAACATTTACCCCGGCTCACCGCGTCCGCGACGTGGGTTTCCGGTGATGGGGGTGATGGGCTGACCGCCCTAGCCGATGCCCTGCTCCTGATCACTGCGGATCCTGCCCTTGACGAGGCGCTCAGAATCGCACATACTTTCACCATTAACTCAGTCCATCGGCAGAGTCGTCGTCGTATCCTGGAGCATGCCGCTTCGACGTTGCGCGATCACCTGCTGAGCATTGAACAACAGCTGCATGAGGCCGCCTGATGCCCAAGCCATCCACCAATTCACGTGGTACCGCTCGCCGCCCTGGCGCGAGTGGGAGCTTGCGCACTGCCCTCTACATCCGCTGCTCCAGCTACGATCAGGTCAAGCACGGCGTCAGCATCCCGGATCAGCTCGCGCGCCTGCGCGCTGAGACGCAAAAGACCGGCGAGCAGATCGTGGGTGAGTTCATCGACCAGGCACGTTCTGGCACCAGCGCGGCTAAGCGCAAAGAGTATCAGCAACTCCTTGCCGCTGCCCGCCGGGGCGAATTCGACCGGGTGCGCGTCGAGTCGGTTGACCGCGGCCACCGCAATGACCTCGAGCGCCGCCAGTTTGAGGCCGAGATGCTTGAACTCGGCATCGGGGTGCTCTATAACGGTGAGCCGGAGAAGCAGGCGCCCCAGTATCGCAAGTTCAATCGCGGCATTCGCGGCGTGGTCGCCGAGCTGGAGTCAGACGAGACCAGCCAGCGCACCTACAAGCGTCATCGCTACCGCGCCCAGCAGGGCAAGTGGCGCGGCGGGCCGATCCCGTATGGCCTGAAGCCTGATACCACCGGTTGGTTCGAGCCTGACCCCGAGACCTATCCCATCCTGCTCTGGATGCTCGAACGCCGCGCTGTGGGTCAGGGCTACCACGCGATTGCCAAACAGCTCAACCAGGGCATCGCCCTCCCGATCGGCCAGCCATTGGAAGTGCCGCCGACGCCAGGCTTAATTATCTACCGACGTAAGCCATACCTGGAACGGCAAGATCCGGAAACTGGTGACATCATCCGCGAACCGCGCGCGATGCCTTCGGGGGCCTGGAGCGACTCGACCGTCGAGAAGATCTGCAAGCGGGTCTTCGATGGGGTGTATGCGGGGGTCTTGCGCTGGGGCGAGCGCTGGAACAAGTTCGACGAGGATGCGGACGGTAATCCCAAAGAGGCCGTGCGGGTCGAAACGGGGAAGCCGCTTATCCCTGAGGCGTTGCTGCACCGCGTGCAGGCGGTCGAACTGGCCGCACAGGAGGGCGAGGCAGCAACGATGTCGGCCTTCAATTCGTACTTGCTGTCGTCATTACGTTGCGGCGCGTGTGGTAAGCCAATCAACGGCTATACCAGCACCAAGTACAAGGGCGAGAAGAAGTACCGCTACCGCAAGTATCGCTGCTCGGGGCGGGTGAACCGACCGGGCTCTTGCCAGATGCCAATGCTTAGCGCCGATGTGCTCGAACGCCTGGTACTTGACGTGGCCCTGAAGAGCACCTATGAGCGGAGCCAGGACGCGCTGCTGGAGGAGATTAACGAGGCCATCGCGCGCAAGCGCACCGAGCTGACCAGTGCGATCTCCGTGGCAACGGAGCGGCTCCGCGAGCTGGCCGAGCGCCGGAAGAGCGCGCTTGATGCGCTGACGCGCCAGTATCAGGGCGTATCGGAACGGACGCGCGCAGTGCTGGCGGAACAGGCCGATCAGGCCGTCGCGGCATACGACGAGGTGGAGGAGCAGATCCGCACGCTGCAGATTGGGCTCCAGGTACTTGATGAGAAGGCCCGAACAATCACGGTCATTCTGACCGACCCGCTGCTTGATTCATCCCGTTGGCAGGAGCCAGAGGCATACCACGCACTCAAACGGGCGTTGAAGCTCCTCGTCCACCAGCTAATCCTGCGGGAGAAGGCGCCGGGCGAGTTCCACGTGGAGGTTCAACTCTATGAAATTCGTCAAAGTCTATTGCACGAGAGCGCGTGGGGGTCGAACCCACCGGCGCGGCTCGTCACCGCGCCCACTGGTTTTGAAGACCATGACGGCCACCGGGCCACATCCGCTCTCGGCGTTGATTGTAGGGGTTAGGCTGGCGCACGTCAAGTTACCTGAGATGCAGCAATGTGCCAGCTTCGCTGGCACATTGCTGCATCTCAATGTGAGTTTCTCGGGCGGCAGCTCTACAGCCGGAAGAAGTCCACCACCTGGCTGCGCTCCTCGTCGCTGGGCATCATCTCGATGAAGGTGACGCGGTGCCAGGGGTAGATCACCGCCTGCACCCCGGCCGCCAGGTAGCTCACCGGCTTGCCGTCGCGCTTGCGCATGTTCGACACCTTGATGAACTGGTCGCCCGGCTGCGGGTCCTGGTCGATGTCGGCCAGCACCGGGTCTTCGCCGCTCAGGTGGAGGATCACCGTCTTCGCCACACTCGTCTCCTTACTCAGGCCGATAGCCTCCGGGAGGCTATGCTATGCAATCTCAAAGCGCAGTATCAGCGTCCCGAACTTCAGCTCGTCGCCGTGGGCGATGGGCGTCGGCGACTGGGGCGGCAGCCGGTGGCCATTGACAAAGGTGCCGTTCGCGCTGCCCAGATCCTCGAGCACGTAGCCCTTGTTGCGGGGGGAGATGATCGCGTGGCGCCGCGACACCCCCGCGTCGTAGCCCCCGTCAAGCCCCAGGTCCACATCGGGGTAGATGCCGCGCTGGTTGTCCTTGCGGCCCACCAGCAGCTCGTCGCCGGCCACGAGGTTGATCCGTCGGCCGCTATTGATCACCACCAGGCTGACCCCGGACACAACGCGCGCGGCCGCCGGGGCGGGCACCACGATCTGCGGCGCGTCCTCGACCACCGAGGGGATCCCGTCCGTCTGCCGGCTGAGCGCGTTGGTCGTCTCGCGGCGCGGCCCCCCGCTGATCAGCGAGGCGCCGCACTCCGAGCAGAAGATCGTCCCGTTCATCTGCTGAGCGTTACAGTGGCTACAGCGTATCATCGTGGTTCTCCCAGCCTCACGCTTCCCGCTCGTGGGCCTCGCTGCCGCTCATGAGGCCGCGCGTCCCATACTTGATACGCTTGCGGCCCTCGGCGCTGGTCTGCCCGGAGCGCAGCAGGCGGGTGGCCTCCTCCTGGACCGTGTGGGCAAGATCCACGGCCCCCGCCTCGAACAGGCGCGTGCCGGCCATCTGCAGCCGCCTGGTGGCCTCCTCGATCCGCCCGGCCTCCATGTCCTGCCAGGCCCCGGCCTGGAGCCGGTAGGCCACCAGGCGCTCCAGCCAGTGCTTCACCGTGGCGTCCACCTCGTAGCCCACGCTCGCCGCCTGCCGCACGCCGATGCGCAGCACCACGTTGCCCTCCTGGTTCATCAGGTTCATCCCGGGCAGGCTGTAGCGCAGCGACAGCCGGAGCAGCGGGTGGTCGCCCACGGCCAGGGGCGGCACCACCACCTCCAGCAGGAAGGCCTGCGGGTCGCTCCCCGGCCAGTCCCCGAGGTTCGCCACCCAGACTAGGTCCTTCTCCTCGGTGGCCTGCACGGTGGCGATGAAGGGCCGCACCCGGTCCAGCGAGCGCAGCATGGCGCCGGGGCGCACCTCGGTGCGCAGCTGCACGTCCTGGGCGAAGACCGAGTGCATGCGCGTCACCTCGTCGGTGAAGATCTGGGCGATCTCGCCGGCCGAGGTGATGTACTGTGTGCGGCTGTTCTCGCGGGCCGACATGGTCTCCAGCAGATCCTCGTTCCACTCGTTCCCGATGCCGAGGGCGGTCAGGCCCACCCCGCGGCCCTGGGCGCGCCGGGTGATCTCCACGCAGCGGCCCTCGTCGCCGTAGGTGCGCCCGTCGGTGAGCAGCATGATCCGGCTGACCCCGCGGCCCACCAGGGCGCGCTGGATCTCCTGGAGGGCCAGGGCCATGCCCGTGGCCATCTCGGTGCCGCCGGCCGCCTCGACGCCGCCGATCATGCGCTTGAGGTCGGGCTTGTTGCGCGCCCGCTGCGCGGCGATCACCACCTCGGCCCGGTCGTTGAAGGTGACCAGGGAGAGGTAGTCGTCCTCGCCGAGCATATCGACGATGCGGTTGGCCGCCTCCTTCACCTGCTGGAGCCGCTCGCCGCGCATCGAGGAGCTGCGGTCGATCACCAGGCAGAGGTTCAGCGGCAGCTTGGGCATGGTCGTCGGCACGCCGTGGGCGCTCACTTCGAGCAGCACATAGATCAGCTGCTCCTCGGCGACATCGGGAAGCACGCTACGGCTCAGGGTCGAACGAAGCTGGATGCCGGGTGCCATCGGATCACCTTTCTGCCATCGGCAGCGACACGACGACCGCGGAGATATTGTCCTCGCCGCCGGCCAGGTTTGCCAGAGCGATCAGCTCGTTGCAGCTGTCCTGGGGCCACGGGCTGCGCGCGAGGGCCTGGGTGAGCGCGGAGTCCTCCACCATGCCCCACAGCCCGTCGCTACAGAGCAGCAGGTGTGAGCCGACACCGATGGGCTGGTAGACGAAGTCGACCATCACCTGGGGCTGCTGGCCGACGGTGCGGTAGAGCTGGTTGCGCAGCGGGTGCTCGCGGGCCTCGACCGGGTCGAGCTGGCCGAGCTGGATGAGCCGCCCCACGGTGGAGTGGTCGGTGGTGATCTGGCGCAGGCCGCCCGGCTCGTACAGGTAGGCCCGCGAGTCGCCGACGTGGGCGATGTACAGCCCGTGGCCCACCAGCAGCGCGGCGGTGCACGTGGTGCCCATATCCGTCCCCATGGCCTGGGCGGTGCCCCAGATCGCCTGGTTGGCGGCCTGCACCGCAGAGACCATGAGCGGCTGGAGGGCCGTGCTCATGGTGTCGTCGAGCGCGGGTATCACCAGCTGGCTGAGCACCTGGTGGACGACGGTGCGCACGGCGAGGCGGCTGGCCACCTCGCCGCCCTGGTGGCCGCCCATGCCGTCGGCAACAATAAACAGGCCCACCGAGAGGTCGATGCCCTCGCGAGGCAGCGTGGTGAGCATGGCGAAGACGCTGTCCTGGTTGATCTCGCGCACCCGCCCGATGTCGCGGGCGGCCATAGCGGACAGGCCCTGGGCCGACTGGCGGGCGCTCAGGGCGGGGGCCTGGCCATCATCGAGCTGGTGGGTCACGTCCATCGGCTCCGTCACCGGCTGGGTCGGCGGGACGAGGTGCGGGGGGGATTGGGCGATGGTGGCGGCCAGGCGCTTGCGGGCCTCCTCCTTGTGCATCGCGCCCATCGGGGCGGTGGGAGCACCATCGGGCGAGGCCTGATCTGCCAGCGCCGAGGGCTGGCTGGACAACGGGGCGTCGGCGACCGGCGGGGCCGCGCTATCCCACCAGGCCGCATCGCTCGGCGCGGCGGCGTCCGGGGGCGCCGGGGGCGCGGCGGGGGCGGCGGGCAGCGCCGCCGGCGACTCGCTCTCGCCCCCGCGGAACAGCTTACGAAAGAATGTCATATCTAGCCTTTCAGGGCGTAGACGCTATGATCCATGCTGCCCACATACACGACCCCCTCAGACACCGCTGGAGTGGAGACGATCGCCGCGCCAGTGGGGTACTTCCAGATCAGCGTGCCTGAGCCGGCGTCCAGACAGTAAATATTGCCGTCCACCGCGCCGAAGTAGACCCGGCCGCCCTCGGCGCGCGGCGACGAGGTGATCTGGCTGCCCGTCTCGTACTTCCAGGCCAGGCGGCCGCTCTTGGCCTCCAGCGCGTAGAGGAAGCCATCGACGCCGCCGACGAACACGCGGGTGCCGACCACGCAGGGCGATGAGTTCACATAGTGGTTGGTGCGGAAGCGCCAGGCCGGCCAGCCGCCCTCGGCGTCGAGCGCGTAGAGGTTCTGGTCGAGGGAGCCGACAAACACCAGCCCCTCGCTGTAGGCGGGCGACGAGCGCACCGGCTGCTGGGTGCGCTGCTTCCACTTCAGGGCGCCGCTGCGCGACTCCAGGCAGTAGACGTGGCCGTCGTCGCCGCCGATATAGATCACCGGCCCGTTGACGTACGCCGACGAGCGGATCGGGTTCCATGTGCGGTACTTCCAGATCGGCGTGCCGCGCATCCCGTCGATCGCGTAGATGTGCTGGTCGTCCGAGCCGACGAAGATCACCCGGTCCTCAACCCGCGGCGACGAGCGGATCGGCTTGCCGGTGCGGAACGTCCAGCGCAGCCCGCCCCGGCGCATGTCGAAGGCGTAGAGCGCGCCATCCTCCGAACCGACGATCACGTTATCCTGCCAGACGGCGGGCGAGGAGCTGATGCCGCCCTCGGTCGGGTACTTCCAGCGAAACTCGCCCCGCGAGGTATCGAGGGCGTAGATGTTCGTGTCGTAGCAGCCGACGAAGAGCATCCCGCCGCTCACCGCCGGGGACGAGCGCACCTCATCCTCGCAGGCGAAGCTCCAGAGCAGATCGGTCTTCCCGACGCCCTTCTTCACGGCGGGCGCGGCGGCGGGCGCGGCGGACGAGGAGCCGACGGTGCCGACCCCGTCCGCAATGATCGCCCGCTTCATCTCGTCGGCGCTCTGCCAGCGGGCGGAGATATCGTACTCCAGCGCCTTCACGACCAGGGCCTCCATCTCGATAGAGACGTCCGGGTTGATCTGGCGGATGGGGCGCTCCTGGAAGGTGAAGGGCGTCTCTAGGCGCGGGTCGGTGTTCGTCAGCAGGTGGTGCATGGTGGCACCGAGGGCGTACAGGTCGCCCTGGGGCTCGGCCATGCCGCGGTACTGCTCGGGCGGCGAGTAGCCCTCGGTGCCGATCATGGTGCCCTTGCGGTCGCTGCGGTTCAGGTTCCGCGCGATGCCGAAGTCGATCAGCACGATCCGGTCCTCGCCGACGACCATCACGTTGGAGGGCTTCATATCGCGGAAGACGATCGACTCGGGGGTGTGGGTGTGCAGATAGCTCAGCACATCGCAGATCTGGTAGGCCCAGGTGGCCACACGGGCCTGGCTGATCGGCTTGCCAGCCTCCTCAAGCACCGACTCCAGATCGCGCCCGGGGACGATCTCAAGCACCAGGTAGATCCGCCCGCCCTCCTCGAAGAAGTCGTAGACCTTGGGGATGGCCGGGTGCTGGAGGGTGGCCAGCAGGCCGGCCTCGCGCTCGAAGTTCTTCAGGTTCAGGGCGCGGGTGTGCGAGTCGAGGGAGCTCTGCGACATCTCCTTGATCGCGCAGTAGCGTGCCACATCCTTAAAGCGCAGGTCGCGCCCACGGTAGACGACGCTCATGCCGCCGATGCCGATCGGCTCCTCGACCTGGTAGCGCCCCTGGAGCACCGTGCCGTTGTTCAGCATCTGGATCGGCGCGGCGCCGACGTCCAAGTCCTCGGCGGGGTAGTGCGGCGG
>JBAXES010000071.1:0-11454 GCA_037140315.1 Chloroflexales bacterium | reverse complement strand
AGTGGTCGGCCACGCCCGAGGTGCGGGTGTGCACATCGGCGCCGCCCAGATCCTCGGCGCTGACCTCCTCGCCGGTGGCGGCCTTGACCAGAGGCGGGCCGCCGAGGAAGATCGTGCCGGTGCCCTTGACGATCACGACCTCGTCGGACATGGCCGGCACGTAGGCCCCGCCGGCGGTGCAGCTGCCCATCACGGCGGCGATCTGCGGGATGCCGCGCGCCGACATCTGGGCCTGGTTGTAGAAGATCCGCCCGAAGTGGTCGCGGTCGGGGAAGACCTCGTCCTGCATGGGCAGGAAGGCCCCGCCGCTGTCGACCAGGTAGATGCAGGGCAGGCCGTTCTCCTGGGCGATCTCTTGGGCGCGCAGGTGTTTTTTCACGGTGAGCGGGTAGTAGGTGCCGCCCTTGACGGTGGCGTCGTTGGCGATGATCACGCACTCGCGCCCGCTCACCCGGCCGACGCCGGCGACCATGCCCGCGCCGGGGACGTCGTCCTCGTAGACCTGGTGGGCGGCGAGGGCGCCCACCTCAAGGAAGGCCGAGCCCTCGTCGAGCAGGGTGTCGATGCGCTCGCGCGGCAGCAGCTTGCCGCGCTCGCTGTGGCGCCGCCGGGCCTCGGCGCTGCCGCCCAGGGCGGCCCGCTCGCGCAGGGCGCGCAGCTCATCGGCAAGGGCACGGTGGTACGCGGCGTTGGCGGCGAAGTCCTCGCCGTGGATGTTGATGTGAGAGTGAATGAGTGACATTGTTTAGACACCTACCCGCTTGCGGAAGACGGCCAGCTCGTCGATGCTCATGCTGGCGCCGCAGAGGATGATCACCAGGTGGCCGCCGGGAGTGAGCCGGTCGCGCAGCAGGCGGGCGGCGGACAGGGTGACGGCGGCAGCCGGCTCGACCAGCACCTTGGCGTGATCGAGCAGCCAGATCAGGTCGGAGACGGCCTCGGCGTCGGGGCGCACCAGCACATCCTCCAGGTAGCGCTGAGCCAGGCCGAGGGTCAGCTCGCTGACGGCGGGCGCGCCCAGGGTGGCAATGATCGAGGTGATCTTGGGCAGATCGACGATCCTGCCGGCGGCGAGGGCCTGACTCATCGCGTCGGCGCCGACCGTCTCGACGCCCCAGATGTGTGCGGCGGGCCGGCGCTCCTTGATCGCCATGGCCACACCGCCGATCATACCGCCGCCGCCGATGCTGGCGATCACATCGGTGACATCGTGAGCGTCGGTGAGGATCTCGAGGCCGAGTGTGCCCTGGCCGGCCACCACCTCGGGGTCGGCGAAGGGGTGGATGAAGCTGTAGCCCTCGGCCTCCAGCTCGCGGGCGCGGGCGAAGCCGGCGGCCGGGCTGGGCAGCAGATCGACCTGGGCGCCATAGGAGCGGGCGGCGGCCACGGCCGAGGGCGCGGTGCTCTCGAACATAATAATCCGCGCGCTGAGCCCGAGCTCGCGGGCGGCGAAGGCCACCGCCTTGCCGTGGTTGCCCCCGCTGACGGCCAGCAGCCCGCAGGCGCGGGCCTCAGCGCTCAGGGTAAGGATCTTGTTGAAGGCGCCGCGCGGCTTGAACGAGGCTGTCTCCTGGAGAAACTCGTACTTGATCGAGACGCGCCCGCCGAGCAGCTCGCTGAGGGCGCGGCTGGGCAAAAGGGGCGTGCGAATAACGTGGGGGGCGATCCGCTTCGCTGCGGCGACGATATCGGCCAGAGATAGATCGCTCATAGTAGTCCCTTCAGCTCCTCAGCGGCTTTCTTGGTCATGCCCGGCACGGCGACCAGCTCGTCGACGCTGGCCTTGCGGATGCCGTCGAGGGAGCCAAACGCCTTCAGCAGGGCCTTCTTACGCTTCGGCCCGATGCCGGGGATGTCCTCAAGTGGGGAGGCGAAGGCGGCCTTGCCACGCAGCTTGCGGTGGTAGGTGATCGCGAAGCGGTGGGCCTCCTCGTCCACGCGCTGCACGAGGCCGAGGGCCTTGCTGTCGCGGGCCAGGACGATCAGCTGCTCCTGGTCGGGGCGCACCAGGTCGAAGCGGTCGCGGCCCACGCCCTTGGCCACGCCCACCACCGGGATGTGCTCGAACCTGAGGGCGCGCAGGGCGTCGAGGGCGGCGTTGAGCTGGCCGCGCCCGCCGTCGATCAGTACCAGGTCGGGCAGGTCGGCCCACTTTGAGGGAACAGGCAACAGGGCAGAGGGAACAGTGATATCACCATCGACATTGGCCTGTATAAGATCGCCCGAATCTGCTTCGATCTCGTCGCCCCCCCCTGTTGCCTGTTCCCTGTTGCCTGTTCCCTGTTCCCTGTCCCCCAACTCCTCAGCGGCGCGCCTGAACCGGCGGGTGATCACCTCGTGGATGGAGGCCACGTCGTTGGCGCCCTCGACGGTCTTGATCTTGAAGCGGCGATAGGCGCCCACCTTGGGCTCGCCGCGCTCGAAGACGACCATGCTGGCCACGCTCTGCTTGCCCTGGGTGTTGGAGATATCGTAGCACTCGATGCGCCGGGGCATATCGGGCAGATCCAGCAGGTCGCGCAGCTCGGTGAGGCCGGCGACGGCGCGCTGCTCGGAGTTGAGCCACTGGGTGCGCAGCTCCTGAAGCTTCTGGCGGGCGTTCTGTGAGGCCAGCTCGACCAGCTGCTTCTTCTCGCCGCGGCGGGGCACGCCGATCTCGACCTTGTGGCCGCTCTTCTGGGCCAGCCAGGAGGCGATGATCAGCGGCTCCTCGATGTGGTCGGCGAGCAGCAGGTTGGGCGGGATGTTCGGCGCGCTGTCGTAGAACTGGGTCAGGAAGGAGCCGAGCAGGGCCGAGTCGCTCTCGTCCTCAGTGCCCTGGAGGGTGAAGGGCTCGGCGTTGACCAGCTTGCCGCCGCGGATGAAGAGCACCTGCACCACGGCGCTGCCGTCCTCGCGGGCGAAGGCGATCACATCCTGGTCGGTGTCCACCGTCCGCAGCACCTGCTGTCGCTCCATGATCTTCTCGATCGCCACGATGCGGTCGCGCAGGATGGCGGCGCGCTCGAAGTTAAGATCCTCGGCGGCCTGCTCCATCTGGCTGCGGATGTCGCGGACGACCTGCTCGGTCTTGCCCTCCAGGAAGCGGCAGACCGCGTCGATGGCCTGGCGGTAGTCCTCCGGCGTCACCAGGCCGGGCACGCAGGGGCCGAGGCAGCGGCGCATCTGGTGGTAGGTGCAGGGGCGGCCCTTGCGGCGGTGCTCGTTAAACCAGCTGTCGGAGCAGTTGTACGAGGGGCGGAAGGCAAAGAGCCGGTTGAGCATATCCAGGGTCTTGTAGACCGAGCCGGCGCTGGCGTATGGCCCAAAGTAGCGCGCCCCGTCATCGGCGACGGCGCGGGTGGAGAAGACGCGCGGCCACTCCTCCTGCACCGTGACCTTGATGAAGGGGTAGGTCTTGTCGTCCTTGAGCAGGATATTGTAGAGCGGGCGGTGCTCCTTGATCAGGTTCATCTCAAGCAGCAGGGCCTCAAGCTCGCTCTGGGTGATGATGATGTCGAAGTCGGCGATATGGCTGACGAGGCGGCGGGTCTTCCCGCTCAGGCCCTTGGGCGAGCCGAAGTAGGAGCGCATGCGGTCGCGCAGCTTCTTGCTCTTGCCGACGTAGAGCAGCTTGCCGCCGACGCCCTTCCAGAGGTAGACGCCGGGCTTCTCGGGGACGCCGCGCAGGCGCTCCTCAAAGGCTGCCGGGTCAGATATAGCGGTGTAGGAGAGATCCATTGCCGAATTATAGCATCTCGGGGGCGAGGCTTCCGGCCCGCCCCGAGATGGCCCAGGGCTGATGCAACGTCCCTGGGGCTGCGCCCCAGACCCCCACCGGGAGGTGACGTTGCATCAGCCCTGCGAGAGCCTGGTTCGGTGCCGGCGTGCGACTGGGGCTATACTAGCGATAAATCAACTCACCGCTCACGTCATCCGCAGCATGATACAGGCCCAGAGAGCCACAAATAATGAGCGCATCAGGGGTACAGCTTGAGGGGCAGATTCTCTACGAGCGCCAGAGGGCGCTGCGCGCGGAGCGGCGCTTCCCGCCCGCGCCGCAGATTGTTGCGGCGCAGCTGCGCGCCCCCGATAATATCGGGGGCGTCCTGCGCCTGGCTGACGCCGCCGGTAGCGACCGGGTCGTGTTCATTGGGGACGCCGGCCCCGATCATAAGCGCACGCACAGGGCCGCGCGCAGCTGCGACGCGCTGGTGCCCTGGGAGGTGTGCAGCCTTGCGCAGTTTCTTCAGGCGCGGGGGGCATTTCGGCCCCTGATCGCGCTCGAGATCACATCGGCGTCCGGCAATATCTTCTCGACGCAGCTGCCCGCCGACTGCACATTTGTGATCGGCAGCGAGCGCCACGGCATCCCAGAGGCGCTGCTCGCGGTATGCGACCAGGCGATCCACATCCCTATGTACGGGACAAACGGCTCGATGAACGTGACGCACGCGCTCGGGGTGGCGCTGTTCGAGTGGCGACGCCAGCAGGCGCACTTTCGTTAGAGCGCGGGGCTATACTGTGGGGGGGCGAGCATACCAGCTCACCACACCCGCACCAAGGAGCACCTCACGATGGCCCACACAACACAGATAAAGAAGGACATACAGCGCCCCGCCAGCCCCTTCGCGCCGACGCCGGGGCGGGTGCGCTACTCGGCGCGCTGGCTGGGGATAAGCGCGGGCGCGGCGGCGGCCCTCGGCGCGGCGGGGCTGGCCGGGGCGGCCTACGCCATGCACTATGAGCCGGGCCGCCCGCGCCTGGAGCGGGTCAGCCTGCGCTTCGCGGGCCTGCCCGCGGCCCTGGACGGCCTACGCATCGGGCAGCTGAGCGACCTGCATCTGGGACACCGCTTCGCCGCCGAGAACACGCGCTGGGCGGTGGCGCAGATGGTGGCCGAGGCGCCCGACATCCTGGCCCTCACCGGCGACTTCGTGAGCTACACCAAGGACATCGCCGACCTGCCGGGGCTGCTGGCCCCGCTGCGCGCGCCCCTGGGGATCTACGCGGTGCCGGGCAACCACGACCACTGGGAGGGCCTGCCGGCGATCATCGAGGCCCTGCGGCCGCTGGGCGTGGAGTTCCTGATCAACGCCCAGCGCCGCCTGATCTGGCGCGGCGCCACGCTGACCCTGGCCGGCGTGGATGATATCTGGGAGGGCGAGGTGGATCTGGCGGCGGCCCTGGCGGATTCGCCGGCGGGCGGTTTCACCTTGCTGCTCTGCCACGTGCCAGACATGGCCGACGAGGCGGCGGCGCACAGCGTGGACCTGCAGCTCTCTGGGCACACCCACGGCGGCCATATGCGCATGCCCTGGCTGGGATCCTTCGTCCTACCGCGCCACGGCTGGCGCTACCCGGCGGGCCTGGCCCACGTGGGCAACACCCAGGTCTATGTGAGCCGGGGCGTCGGCGGCATCCCCCTGCGGCTGGGCTGCCCGCCCGAGGCGACCATCATCACGCTGCGGCGGGGGTGAAAACATCGATATGTTGCGGCTATCGACCGACGCCTTCGGCGTCGGTCGATAGCCGCAACATATCAAAGATGTGGTACCCTCACCCTCTAGCGAAGTGTTGACGATGAGGAGGAAGTCGATGACCGACGATATGTCCCGGCTGGCGGCGCTGTCGCCGCTGGACGGGCGCTACCGCAACGATGTGGCCGCCCTGGCCAGCTACTTTAGCGAGGCGGCCCTGTTCCGCTACCGCGTCCGCGTGGAGGTGGAGTACCTGATCTTCCTGGCCCGCTCGCCGCGGGTCGGATTCGTGCCGGCCTTCGACGCGGCGCAGCAGGCCGGCCTGCGCGCCCTCTACCGCCAGTTCAGCGACGCCGACGCCCTGGCGATCTCGGCGTGGGACCGCAAGGTCAACCACGATGTGAAGGCGGTGGAGTACTGGCTGCGCGAGCGGCTGGACGATCTGGGCCTGGCGGCGTGGAAGGAGGCCATTCACTTCGCCCTGACCTCCGAGGATGTGAACAACCTGACCTACGGCCTGCTCGTGCGGGACGCCCGCGACGCGGTGCTGCTGCCGGCCCTCGGCCAGATCGAGGCGCGCCTGCGCGAGCTGGCCCTCGGCGAGGCCGCCAGCCCGATGCTCGCGCGCACCCACGGCCAGCCGGCCACCCCCACCACCTTCGGCAAGGAGATGAACGTCTTCCTGGCGCGCCTGCGCCGCGCGGTGGCCGATGTGGGCGGCGTGAAGCTCACCGGCAAGCTGAACGGGGCCAGCGGCACCTTCGCCGCCCACGTGGCCGCCCTGCCCCATGTCGACTGGCAGAAGTTCAGCGCGGCCTTTGTGCGCTCCCTCGACCTGGAGCCGGTGCTGCTGACCACCCAGATCGAGCCGCACGACACCCTGGCCAGCCTCTGCGACGCGATCAAGCGGGCGAATACGATCCTGATCGACCTGAGCCAGGACTGCTGGCGCTACATCAGCGACGGCTATATGGTGCAGGCGCCGAAGGCCGGCGAGGTGGGGTCATCGACGATGCCGCATAAGGTGAACCCGATCGACTTCGAGAACGGCGAGGGTAACCTGGGCATCGCGATCGCCCTGCTGGAGCACTTCAGCCGCAAGCTGCCGATCTCACGGCTCCAGCGCGACCTGTCGGACAGCACGGTGCTGCGCACGATGGGGGCGGCCTTCGGCTACAGCCTGATCGGCTACCAGCGGCTGCTGCGCGGCCTGGGCAAGGTGGCCGTCCGCCGCGATGTGCTGCGGGCCGACCTGGTGGATCACCCGGAGGTGCTGGCCGAGGCTGTGCAGACCATCCTGCGCCGGGTGGGCTACCCTGAGCCCTACGAGGCCCTCAAGGGACTCTCGCGCGGGCGGGCTATGACCATGGAGGATCTGCGCGAGTTTGTGGGCGGGCTGGACGTGGACGACGCGGTGAAGGCCGAGCTGCTGGCGCTCACGCCCGAGGCGTACGTGGGCCTGGCCGCTCGCCTGGCCACGATTCTGGAGGGGCGCTGAGTGCTCAGTGCTGATAGAGCGGGCCTGCCTCGCGCATTCAGGATTCAAGCTCGACACTCATCGTACTATATGCTGGCCACGCAGGGTACTAAGCGCACAGGCCCCTTTTGCACTATTCACAGGACTGCGCGACAGTGATAAAGTACGCTATAGCCGGGTCGGGGAGTGAAGGTGACGCACCAGGCGCCTGGAGCCGCCGCTTACCTCTTTAGCCGGGCCATATGATAGCAAAAGGGCCGTTTTTCGCATCTAGGTGCGGAGAACGGCCCTTTTGCTAGTCCGGAGCAGCGCCAGAAAAGAGCATGGGCGTGCTAAAATTTCATGGCTTTGTGATGCGCTAAAACAGCATTGGAAATTCTGAGATGCCGTCTAGGGCTTCTATATCACCTAAGGGTCTTGACAAGGGCAGTATACTGCGTTCTGACGGGAAAACATATCGTTTATGCGTATGTACTAGAGGAGGACTGCGCTGATGCAGAAGACTGATTTCATCAAGGCCGTGGCCGAGAAGGCGGGCGTCTCGCAGAAAGAGACGAAGCTCGTTGTCGATTCGGCTCTTGACGTGATCACTGAGGCCCTCGCCAAGGGCGAGAAGGTCACGCTGACAGGATTCGGCACCTTCGAGGTTCGCTCGCGGCAGGCCCGCGAGGGAGTGAATCCGCAGACCCGCGACAAGATTCACATCCCTGCGACGAAGACGCCCGGGTTCAGCGCGAGCAGCACGCTCAAGGACGCGGTGAAGGGCTAGCTGCCTGGTTGGCAACACGCGCCCCCTGCCCACAAGGCAGGGGGCGTTGTTGTGTCTGCCGACCCCGGTAGACGCGCGGGGGTTTATGCCGTTGGGACGGGCTAAACCCACCACGCCCTAGTCGGTATAACATTTGACACTGAAGATGTTACACCGTATACTTCCTACCACGCAATCGAGACACACCTACTGTGCAAGCCCTCTCTTGTCCTATGAGAAGGGAGGTGGTCCCCCCGCTGAATGCGCCTCAATCGTCGGCACTCTCCCCCCCCCCACGCCGGCGATCTACCCGCTGTGTCGCTGACCGATTCCTGTTTGTTATGGAGGACTGAACGAGGATGCGTACTTTCTCGAAGCGCTCCGTCGCCGGGTTCATGCTGCTGGGCCTGCTTATCCCCGTCCTAGCCGCCTGCGGCGGCGCCCCCGCCGCCACCCCCATCAAAGAGACCGTCGTTGTCGTACAGACTGCCGCGCCCGTGGTGCAGACCGTGGTGGTCGCGCCGACGGCTGACCCGAACGCAACCACCGCCCCTGTGACAACCGCTGCGCCGGTCGCATCGGGCGAGTTCACCACCCCGCACCCCATCCTGGGCGACGTGAAGGTGCGCCAGGCCATCGCCTACTGCACCAACCGCCCCGAGCTGATCGCCTCGGTCTACCCCTTCCTCAACGCCGACCAGCAGAAGAGTCTGCTGATGGACACCTTCATCCCTCAGGGCCACTGGGCGCTGGCGAAGGATGGCATCACCAGCTACGCCTTCGACGCGAAGAAGGGCGGCGCGCTGCTTGATGAGGCCGGCTGGAAGCTGGCCGACGGCGAGACCGTGCGCGCCAACGCCAACGGCGACCCGCTCTCGCTGAGCTTCACCACCACCAACGCCCAGTTCCGCCAGACATGGTCGGCCGTCTTCATCCAGCAGATGGCCGCCTGCGGCATCCAGATTGTCCCCACCTACGCCCCGGCCTCCTGGTGGTTCGGTGCCACCACCGGCCTCCAGCGCCGCGACTACGAGCTGGGCGCGTACGCCTGGGTGGGCCAGGCCGACCCGACTGGCCAGACGCTCTACTCGTGCAACCAGATCCCGCTGCCGTCGAACAACTGGCAGGGCCAGAACACGATGGGCTGGTGCAATGAGACCGCCAGCAAGGCGATCAACGCCGCCAACAACACGCTTGATCGCAACGAGCGGATCAAGCAGTACGCGACCGTGGAGCAGGAATTCAGCAAGGACATGGTGAGCCTGCCGCTGTTTAACCGCTTCGAGGCCGCCGCCGCCACCAACCGCTTCCAGGGCTTTAAGGCCGACCCGACCGAGTACTACACGGCGAACGCCGATCAGTGGTCGGTCAAGGATGGCGACACGATTGTGCTCGGCTTTAGCCAGGAGCCGGCCAGCCTGTGGACGCTGGTCGAGAGCGCGGCCTCGACCGCCACTATCGCCCGGCTGATCGGCGCCCAGTACGCAACGCAGTACAGCTACGACTATCAGGCGGTGGCCCAGAAGGCCCTCGCCACGATCGAGAGCGGCGCTGCGAAGAACGCGGATGTCGATGTCAAAGAGGGCGACACCGTCTGGACGACCGCCGGCGAGCCGGCCAAGCTGGCCAAGGACGTTGAGGTGACCGCCGCCGACGGCACGGCGACGAAGTTCAGCAGCGGCACGCTCAAGCTGAAGCAGCTGACCGTCACCTACACCTTTGTGGACGGCCTAAAGTGGGCCGACGGCAAGCCGATCACCAAGGACGACTACGCCCTGGCCTACAAGATCGACTGCGACCCGGCCTCGGGCGCGGTCAGCCTGACCACCTGCAAGTCGATCAGCAAGGTGGACTTCACCAGCGACACCTCCTACACCGTCACCTACCTGCCCGGCGTGCAGACACCGACCTACTACCTCTCCCCGATCGGGGCCTACCCGGCCCACCAGGTGATCGCCAGCGAGGGCGCGTACAAGGGCAAGACCCTGGCTGACGTGCCCGCCAAGGACTGGGGCACCCTGCCCGAGATCGCCGAGACCCCGCTGAGCAGCGGCCCCTACGTCGTGGAGAAGTGGCAGAAGGGCCAGAGCATGACCCTCACGGCCAACCCGAACTACTACAAGGGCGCGCCCAAGGTCAAGAAGATCATCATCAAGTTCATCGCCGACACCAACCAGGCGGTGGCCCAGCTGCTCACCGGCGATATTGACGCCCTGGGCAGCGAGACCCTGGGCGCCGGCGCCGAGGTGCAGACGGTGCTGGACGCCGCCAAGAAGGGCACCGTCCAGGCCTTCCCGATCGCCAGCCCGACCTGGGAGCACATCGACATGAACCTGTTCGTGAAGTAGGGTTCCGGTTTCGCCCTCACCCCCCCTGCCCCCTCTCCCACGTTGTGGGAGAGGGGGAGCGCGCCACCGAAATTGTCAGGTGGCAAGAGCATGAAATTGAGCGCCCCCTCTCCCGCCGCAGCGAGAGAGGGGGACAGGGGGTGAGGGTCAGCAAAAAATAAAGCGAGATGCCCATGGCTGCATTTCTTGTGCGTAGACTCCTTCAGATGTTTCTCGTGACGATAGTGGCCGCGATCTGCTCGTACGGCCTGCTCTACATCTCCCCCGGCGGCCCGATCGACCAGCTGCTCGGCGAGCGCCAGAACAGTGGGCGCAACCGCATCAGCCAGGATGACATCCTGCGCGTCAAGCAGCGCTTTGAGCTTGATATTAACCTGCCGATCCGCTTCTCGCGCTGGCTGCTCGGCTGGCCGACCGGCCCGCTCTTCGGCTCGGTCGGCGCGGATTGGCAGGTGGGCTGCGCTGTCCCCGGCCAGGCGCGGCTGCGCTACCCCGACGGCCACACTGAGATTATTGAGGATGGCTGCCAGCAGCCGGTGACGCTGGCCAGCCTGGAGGGCCGCAAGAGCAGCCGCGGCATCCTCTTCGGCGACTTCGGGGTCTCGCAGGTGATCCTGCGCGACCGCCCGGTGATCGAGCTGATCGGCTCACGCCTGCCCTACACGCTCTACCTGATGGGCGGGTCGATCGGGCTGGCCCTGCTGATCGGCGTGCCGATCGGGGTCTACTCGGCGGTCAAGCAGTACTCGCGCTTCGACTACATCATGACCACGATCACCTTCATCGGCTCATCGCTGCCCAGCTTCATCTTCGGCATCTTCGCCATTCTGATCCTCTCGGTTCTGGCGAAGCAGGCCGGCCTGCCCTTCCTGCCCTCGGGCGATGCGGTGGGCACCCGCGACTATGTCATCCCAGTGATCGGCAGCATCCAGGCCGGCTCGTTCTTCGACCGCTTCCTGCGCGTCCTGATGCCGTGCGGCGTGCTGACTTTCATCAGCCTGGCCGGCTGGAGCCGCTTTGTGCGCGGGAGCATGCTTGAGGTGCTCAGCCAGGACTACGTGCGCACCGCGCGGGCCAAGGGCGTGAAGGAGCGCACGGTGGTGCTCAAGCACGCCCTGCGCAACTCGCTCATCCCGTTCGTGACGCTGCTGGCCGGCGTGCTGGCCAGCCTCTTCGGCGGCGCCCTGGTCACCGAGTCGGTCTTCAACTGGCCGGGCCTCGGCCGGCTCTACGTCGATGCGCTCGGGCGCAGCGACTATAACGTCGCCAACGCCCTGCTGCTGATCAATGTGGTGCTGCTGCTGATCGGCATCCTGATCACCGACATTCTCTACACGGTCGTCGACCCGCGTATCCGCATTGGCTAGGACAAGGGAACAGGGAACAGGGAACAGGGAACAGAAATACCGCATCCTGATGCAG
>JBAXES010000070.1:0-11488 GCA_037140315.1 Chloroflexales bacterium | reverse complement strand
GCTGGTCTTCGGGGCCAGCTCGCCCAGCTCGGCCCCCGCGACCGGCGGCACGCTGGACTTCGTAGGCACCCTGACCAACACCGGCAACGCGGATGTGCCCTTCACCCTGGGCACGCCGGCCCTCACCGGCAGCCCGGCCGGCTGGTCGGCGCCGGTGCTCACCGGCAGCACCTGCCCGAACCCTCTGGTGATGGGGGACAGCTGCACCTTCACCCTGCGGGTCACGGTGCCGTCCGGGGCGAACGGCGGGGCGCAGGCGGTGACTATAAGCGCCACCGCTGACAACAGCGGTATTTCGGGATCGACGAATGTCACCGTCAGCGCCAGCGTCAGCGCCAGCGTCGACATTCTGCGCAGCGTGAGCCTGGGCGCGGCCGCCGAGACAAGCCCGCAGACCGGCATGCCCACGCAGGTGCTGACCTTCACCCACACCCTGACAAACCTGGGCAACGTGCCCGACAGCTTCACGATCAGCCTCAGCCCAACGTCCCCAGCCAGTGTCGGCATGGCCGTACTAAGCCCGACCAGCTTCACCAGCGTGGCGCGCAACGCCACCCGCACGATCACCCTGGTGGTGACGGTGCCGAGCGGCGTGCTGGCCGGAACCAACCTGCCCTTCGTGGTCACCGCCACCTCGCAGGGCAGCGCCGGGGTGACCGCCAGCCAGACCGACACGGCCACCGTCGGGGCCCTCGACGCCGCGCAGATCTCGCCCGGCACGAGCAAGAACGGGCTGCCCGGCACCACCCTCACCTTCACGCACACCCTGACCAACACCGGTAGCACGCTGATCGACTATACCATCACGGCCACCAACAGCCAGGCCGGGTTCAGCCCGCCGGTCATCACCTCGGGCAGCCAGATCCTCAGCGTGAGCCCTGGCGTAACGAAGACGGTCACGATCCAGGTGATCCTGCCGACCGACCCCTCCAGCGGGACGGGCACCACTACCACGGTGCAGGTGACGAAGTCGGGGTCGGCGACGGTTCTCGCCAGCGCGACCGACACAGCGCGGGTCGGCAAGACCTACGACGTCGTGATCACGCCCAACCGCACCGGCGTGGGATACCCGAAGACCACCCTGGTCTTCACCCACACCGTCACCAACATCGGCATCAACACCGACACCTACACGGTCGCGGCGACCAACTCGCTCGCATGGAGCGAGGGCGTCTCGCCAGATCTGTTCACCCTAGGGCCGGGCGCCAGCCAGATCATCTCGGTGATGATCGACATACCGAACGACAACAGCACCATCGCCAACGCCCGCAACTTCGGGCGGGTGCGGGTGGTGTCGCGCACCAAGCCCGACGACTCGCACAGCGAGGCGGTCGAGAATATCACCGTGGGGCAGACGGCGGAGGTCGACCTCAGCGGCGACGAGGCCCGGGCGGTGACGCCGCACAGCGGCACGATCCGCATGAGCGATCTGGTGCTGCGGAACAACGGCAACGGCGACGACACCTTCGACCTCATCGTGAGCGGCGCCGACAGCGGCTGGTCGGTCGATATTATCTCCTTCGACCTGCTCGGCCCGCACGAGATCGACTATAACATCATGGCGCGGGTGGGCGTGCCCGCCAACGTAGCGCCCGGCATCACGAAGACGATCACCATTGTGGCGCGCTCGCGCCACAGCCAGGCCGTGGTGGGCGAGGTGCGCCTGCGGTTCATCTACATCGCCCAGGCGGTGCGGATCGTCTACCAGTCATACCTGCCGATCGTGGCCAGATAGGCGACCCAAACCGGCAGGTGGCGGTAGCAGAGGCTTAGCCGAGAGGAGCGGGAGTGGCGCGCAACATCGTGGTGATCCACGGGCCGAATCTGAACATGCTGGGCCGGCGCGAGCCGGAGATCTACGGGGCGACGACCCTGGCCGCCATCGACGCGGCCCTGGCCGAGCGGGCGGCGGCGGCGGACGCCGCCATCAGCTGCTTCCAGTCGAACCACGAGGGCGCCCTGGTCGACTTCATCCACGGCCCGGGATGGTCGGCCGACGGGGTGATCATCAACCCCGGCGCCCTGACCCACTACGGGCTCTCGCTGCGCGACGCCCTGGCCATGCTGAAGGCCCCGATCATCGAGGTACACATCTCGAACGTCTACAAGCGCGAGCCGTTCCGGCACACATCGGTGGTGGCGCCGGTGGCGACCGGCCAGATCGCGGGGCTAGGCTGGCGCGGCTACCTGCTGGCCCTGGAGTGGCTGCTCGGCGAGGGCTAGGCGGCGCAACGCCCGAGGCGAGATAGCGATGAGGGCCGCACTGCCAGTGCGGCCCTCATCGCTATACGCTCCCAGCAGGACTGGAGTCACTTGTCGGGGGGGAGCGACGTCGCAATATCATAGACAAGCACCTGCACATCGAGCCCCTCGCTGGTGAGCAGCTGCAATGTCAGCTCCTGGGTCGCCGCTTTGATCGCAGCCTCATAGTCGGCAGGCGCATAGGCGCGGATTGTCGCCTCCTCGGCGGACACGCGCGTGACGCGCACGACGCTACCGGGGCTTACAGCGCTGATCCTCCCGGTGAGCTCGGCGATAGCTTCATCAAGGGTCATGGGCCTCCTCCGGGCGCACGAGCGCAGTTGCAGATAGGGTTGCGGGCCGATTACCGCTACTACTATACCCTCTCGTCGCCGAATCGGCAAGGAGTGCGGGCGACGGCTAGTGCGTGGAGATCTCCAGCAGGTTGCGGATCTGGGGGCAGACCGGGCGGTCGCGAGGGGCGGAAGCAGAGGGGCAGATCGCGTCGATCCGCTGGAGGGCCGCCGCCGACTGGCCGCTGTCGATGCGCCGCGCGGCGTTCCAGAGGTTGTAGAAGGCCAGTGCCTGCTCGTCGGAGCCAGCCGCCGCGATCGCGGCAGCCTGCTGATAGTAGGCGCTCGACTCTTCCCAGTCCTTGGCGATAGCGGCGCAGTCGCCCTGGATCATATAGGTGCTAAACCGGTCGTTGCCGAGGGAGCGCGCGTCGCCGGCGGCGGTGGAGCAGGTTGCGTTAGCCCGCGTGATCTGCGCGGCGGCGGCGGGGCTGATCTGGACGCCGGCCCCTACCACATCTGCCACCTGGCTCTTAGAGGTGTAGCTGACCTGCCAGCGGTAGCTGGCGTAGGCCGGGCGGGCCACCACCAGCAGGGCCAGCAGAGTCGCGACGGCCACCAGGGGCGGGCGCAGCCGGCGCTGTGGCGGCAAGTATCGCGCCGCCAGCGCCTCGGACAGCACATACACGCCCCAGACGAATGTGCTGTAGTTCAGCGCATCGATCGACAGCGCCCTGCCCCCGCTCGCGAGGTAGAGCAGGATCGGCAGCGCGCCGATTACGATCAGCAGGCTCGGCCAGCTCTCATTGAGCAGCAGGGCGCGCCGGAGCTTCAGCGGCCGGCTCGCCAGCCAGTGGGCCAGCGGGGCGAGCAGCAGCGCGCCGCTCATGGTGATAAACGAGACCAGTGCATAGAGCCCGGCCGGGAACCAGATCGGCAGCGAGAGCCACTGGTTCTCGAACATCGCCACCAGCAGCAGCAGCCCAAGGTGCGTGGCCACCAGGGCCCCGCTCTTGCTCTGCAGCAGGTGGTAGCCCAGGTCCCTGCGCTGGACCGCGCTGCCCGCCACCGCGAGGCGGTGATCGATGTCGGTCTGCACATCGCTATACCAGCCGGTGATCCCATCGATCGCCAGGTCGCGGCCAGCTGTGTCCTCGAGGAATGTGCGCGAGTAGAGCGGCATTGGCCGCTCCCAGATGCAGCGATCGAGGGCCAGCCAGCGGCCCACGGCGGCCCAGGGCAGCTCCAGGGCCAGGTCGCCCATGCGATTATAGCGCGCGATCTTGTCGGGGCTCGTGATGATCACATCCGGCTGCTCGCGCTCGAAGCGGCTGATCGGCAGCAGGTAGATCACAGTCAGGGCCAGGGCCGCGTAGGCACCCAGGTAGCCCAGGGTGACGGCGGCGATCACGATCACAATCCGCAGCGGGTCGTAGAAGGTGGTGGCCGAGAGAAATCCGCCCGCGAGGCCAATAATATTCGTGGTGGGCGCCGCCACCGCCAGCAGCAGCATGGCCAGCGGGATGGCGAGCATCGAGGCGACCTGGAGCAGGCTCAGGTAGCTGCGGATGAAGCGGCCGACATAGCGCTTCTCCGGCTCGGCGGCGATCAGGTCGGCGATGCGCTGGCGCACCGGCCCGGACACGCCGCGGCGGTACTCCCAGGCCCGCAGATCGTGCAGGATGCGCTCGCGGGCGGTGGCGTAGCCCATGGTGCGGTAGCGATCCAGGCTGCTGGCGAATCCGCTCAGCGCGCCGTCGCTGTCGCCGGCCTGCATGGCGGCCTGGCCCTGGAGCATGAGGATGGTCGTCTCGCGCCGCACATCGCCGAACTCGCGGAAGACCGCCAGGGCGCTAGAGAGCAGCACCTGCGCGCTACCGGTATTGCCGGCGTCCAGGTGACACTCGGCCAGGGTGCGCTCCAGCCATGCTCGCCAGTACGGGTCGCGGGCGAGCTTCAGCTTCAGCAGGGCCTCCACCCGCGCCCGGGCCTCCTCGTGGTAGCCGTAGAGCCGCTGGATATCGATCAGGCGCTGGTCTGCCCGCAGCATGCCGCCCTCATCGCCGAGGCGGCGGAAGGCCTCGCGGGCCTGGACGTACCAGGAGCGGGCGGTGTTATAGAGCCGGATGAGCAGCCAGTTCTGGTAGCGCGCGCAGTAGGCGGGCAGGGGGAGCCACTGCTTCAGCGAGCTCACCAGCAACACGGCGACCAGAAAGGGCATGCCGACCAGCCAGATCCAGACCTGCTGCGCGTAGCGCAGCAGGTCGTTCTCGGCGACATGCGGCACGTGCCAGCTGCCCGTGCTGATCCCCAGCCCCTGGTAGGCCTCGCCGAGCAGCAGCATCGTGTCGGCCATGGCCCGCTGGTTGCCGGTGCGACGGAAGTAGTCGAGGCTCTGGCGGTAGAGGCGGGTGGCCCGCGCCCACTGCCCGGTCTCCGCGTAGACCTGGGCCAGGGTGCGGCTGGTCTCCGCGCCCAGCTCCGGATCGAGGTCAGACAAGGCGCGCATAGCCTCCAGCTGGCGCGCGGCCACATCCAGGTTCAGGCCGCCCATCTGGGTGCGCGCGCGCATATACTGGAGCCAGCGCTGCTGGAGCGAGCTCAGCGGGGCCTCGGCGGCCACCTGTAGCAGCAGCTCGGCCTCGGCCAGCCGGTGCGCGCCCTCTAGCTCGTTGAAGGCGGCCCGCAGCTCATCCATGCCGCGGATCGGGTCGGCGTTGATCAGGTGGTAGAGCGCCTCGCGGCGGAACATGTCCGACTGGAGGCTCATCGGCACCACGCTAAGCATGTTGCTCTCGGGCACCAGCTGCATGGCCCGCCGCGCCAGTCCGAGCGGGGTCAGGCGATTATTGAAGTAGCTGTAGAGCCGGCGGTGGATCTGGGCCAGCTCAGCGGGGCGGGTCTCGGCCCACTCCGCCAGCAGGATCGCGCGCACCTGGTCGTGGTAGGCCAGCCGGCCCTCGCCGAGGTCGCGGATAAAGCTGAACTCGCGCATCTGCTCGATGATGCGCTCGTTGCCGTCCTCCTGCTCGCGCAGCACCCGCAGGATCGCCCCATCGAACCAGCGCGGGATGGCGCAGCGACGCAGCACCTCAGCCTTGCCGGGCTTGAGTCCCTTGAGCACCTGGTCGATATTGAAGGCCAGCAGAGCGTCGCCGGTCTTGCTCTTGGCCGCGCCGATCATGCCGCTCAGATAGCTGTGGATATCACCAGTCATCGTCGTCGCCTGGGCGCACCGTCTGCTCGAGTCTGTCGCCAATAATGCCGAGAAGCTGGGGGTTGCCCTGCACCGCGGTAAAGAGCGTCTGCACCTCAGCGTCGCTAAGGCTGCTCAGCCCGCGGTTCTCGCGCAGGTAGGTGGCCACATCGGCCTGGGTGAACAGCTCCATCGGCAGGGCGCCGACCACCTGGGCCCAGTCGGCCCCGAAGTCCGGCAGCCGCCGGCCGGCCAGCACCACCACCGTGTTCGCCAGCCGCCCCTCGCGGATACGAGCCAGCAGCTCGCGGGTGATCCAGCGGTCGGTGACGTTCGACGACCAGCCCTCGCTGGACTGTGAGGTGCGCTCGTAGGTGTCGAAGAGGAACAGCGCCGGGCCGGCGGCCGTCAGCTCGCCCAGACACTCGAAGAACACCTGTGTGATCCGGTCTTCGATCGCCTGGATAACCAGGGGGTTATCTGCCTGAACGATGAAGAGGTTATCTTTTATGATCGTGCGCCCGGCCACATCGCCGGTGCTGACGTCGCCGAACTGGCCGCTGCCGAAGTCCGCCGCGCCGCCCCCGCCGGACCCGCCGTCGCTGATCACCAGGCGCGGCGCGGTGGCCTCGTTGAGCGCCGCCGTGAGCTTATTAAAGTGGCCGGCCCCGAGCGAGTCGCGGAAGCGCCGCACCAGGGAGAGCACATCGTAGGCCTGGCCGTCGCTAAAGTCGATCATGACGCTGCGGGCCCCCCGGTCGGCCGCCTCGCTGGCGAAGCGCTTGAGCAGCCAGGACTTGCCCATGCCCGATCCAGCGGAGATAAGAATAATCCGCCGGCTGGTTGCGCCCTCCAGGCTCTTGCGGAAGCGGTCGAGTTGCTTGAGTCGATCCACGAACAGCTCTTGTAGCGAGCGGGTTGCCATTGTTTTCGTAGGGCCAGGATTGCCTGTCCCCTGTTCCCTAAAAGACGTTCCGCTCCGCGTTGGCCGCGCCGCTGGTAAAGCGATCGATCCGCAGCTCATCGATATTGATCGTGTGGGCGCGACCGTCGAGGATCTCCTCAGCCATGAGCATGCCGCACGCCGGGGCGTGCATAATCCCGTGGCCGCTGAACCCGCTGGCGTCCACATAGCCGCCCAGGTTGGGGTTGCGGCCCAGGACAGGGTTATTGTCCGGCGTGACCTCGTAGAGCCCGGCCCAGCACTGCTGCTCGGCGAGCCCGGCCTGCTCCAGGATGGGGAAGCGGGCCAGCCCGTACTCAAGCACCTGGTCGAGCCACTGCCAGTCCACCGCCGTGTTATAGCTGCTCGGCTCGGCGGGGTTCGAGGCGCCCATGAGGATGCTGGTGCCCTCAGGGCGCATGTAGAACCCGCTGCCGACATCGAAGGTGAACGGCATGGGGCGCGGGATCTGCGGGAAAGGCGTGGTCATATAAATATTGCGGCGGAAGGGCCGCACCGGCACGCTCAGGCCGGCCAGGGCGGCCACCTCGCCGGCCCACGGCCCGGCGCAGTTCACCACGACATCGCAGCCCACAGGACCCTGGCTCGTCTGCACACCACGCACCTGCCCGCCATCGATCACATAGCCAGTGGCCGCCGTGTCACGCTGGATGCGCGCGCCCATGCGCTGGGCAGCCCGCAGGTAGCCCATGGCGATACCATAGGGGTCGCAGTAGCCGTCGTCGGGGCCTAGAGTGGCGCCCACCAGGTCGTCAATGGCCATCCCCGGCACAAAGCGGGCGGCCTCCTCAGGGCTGAGCAGCTCCACGCGCGCGCCCAGCTCGCGCTGGAGCGCCGCCGTGGCCTTGTACTCCGCCCAGGTCGCGGCATCGTTCACCAGAAACAGATAGCCGACCTGGTGTAGCTCGGCGTACCCGCCCGTCTCCTCGGTGAAGTGGCGCAGCCGCTCGATGCTGTAGCGCGAGAGCAGGATGTTCGTGGCCGTTGAGAACTGGTGGCGCACCCCGGCCGCCGAGCGGGCCGTGCTGCCGCTCGCCTCGGCCTCATGCTTCTCTAAGATCAGCACATCGGTGCAGCCGCGCAGGGCGAGGTGGTAGGCCACGCTGGCCCCGACAACCCCCGCGCCGATGATCACAACCGCCGAGCCGCTCGATCGCATCGCATCTCTCCCGCTCACAAATGGCGCAGACGCCCGGCCTGGGCGTCTCCAGCCAGCATTATACACGACCGCCGCGCGGGCGGCCTCGCGGACGCGGCGGCGGCGCCTGCTCCTGACCGGCATCCTCCGGGGGCAGAGTGTCATCGGGAGCGATCTGCGACTCCTCGCCGGGCGCGAGCTCCGCCGGCGGCACAGGCTCCTGCCGCCTGCCCAGCGCCCCTGGCCCCTGCCCCCTGCTTCCTGCCGCCTGCCCAGCCTCTCGCCACGCCAGGCGCTCGCGCACCAGCGACTCGAACCCGCGGTCGGTCGGCTGATAGTAGATCCGGCCCTCCAGGTTCGGCGGCAGGTGCGACTGGTCTGAGCGACCCGCGGCCGTGTCGTGGGCGTACTCGTAGCCCTTGCCATAGCCCATGCCCTTCATCAGGCGGGTGGGGGCGTTGCGCAAGTGCAGCGGCACGGGATCGTTGCGCGTCTCGGCCACATCCTTCTGGGCCGCGCCGTAGGCCCGGTACACCGCGTTGCTCTTCGGGGCCTGGCAGAGGTAGACCACCGCCTGGGCCAGGGCCAGCTCGCCCTCGGGCTGGCCGAGAAAGTGCACCGCCTGCTGAGCGGCGATCGTCTGCGGCAGGGCCTGGGGGTCGGCCAGGCCGATGTCCTCGACCGCCATGCGCACCACGCGCCGGGCGATATAGAGCGCGTCCTCGCCGCCGTCGAGCATGCGCCCGAGCCAGTAGAGCGCCGCGTCGGGGTCGCTGTCGCGCACGCTCTTATGCAGGGCCGAGATCGCGTCGTAGTGCAGCTCGCCGTTCTTATCGTAGCGGGTGGCCCGGCCCTGGAGCGCGTCGCGGATATCATCGAGGGTGATCAGGCGCTTACTGCCGATGCTGGGGGGCTTGGCCATCACCGCCGCCTCCAGAGCGTTGAGCGCGGTGCGGGCGTCGCCGTTGGCCATATTCACCAGGTAGCCGCGGGCGTCGGCGGCGAGCATGGGGCTATAGCCAGCCAGGCCGCGCTCGGCGTCGGCGAGGGCCCGGTCAACCAGCAGGCCGACATCCGCGTCGCTGAGCGACTCCAGGGTGAAGACGCGCGCGCGCGAGAGCAGGGCCGCGTTCACCTCAAACGAGGGATTCTCGGTGGTGGCCCCGATCAGGATGACCGTGCCGTCCTCGACATAGGGCAGCACCGCGTCCTGCTGGCCCTTGTTGAAGCGGTGGATCTCATCGATGAACAGCACGGTGCGCTGCTGGAACATGCCCAGGCGATCCTTCGCCTCCTGGATCAGCTTGCGCAGATCGGCCACGCCGGCGCTCACCGCGCTCACCTGCTCGAAGTGGGCGTTGGTGCTGCTGGCGATGATCTGGGCCAGGGTCGTCTTCCCGCTGCCAGGCGGCCCCCAGAGGATGATCGAGAAGAGCATATCGCCGGCGATGGCCCGCCGCAGCAGCCGGCCCTCGCCGACAATGTGCTGCTGGCCGACGTACTCGTCGAGGTTCCGCGGGCGCAGGCGCGCCGCCAGGGGCGCCTGGCTCTGGAGCGTCGCATCGCGCTGGGCGTCAAAGAGAGTCGGGCCGCGTTTGGGGGGCATGGTGGTGCAACAAAATATGGCTCGCGAACGTTATCGTCATTGTAGCATAGGTGGTCATCCCGCATCCCAGTACTGGCGCTCCCAGATGGGTCACTGCCACGGGGGAGAAAGGGACTATTGAAGTCACCGGCCCCCATAGCGTATGCTACAGGTAACAGAGAAGCGCGGCCCCAAAGGAAACGGCTCGCGAATAAGCCCCGGATAACCACTCCGAACTTATTCCCCTTTTCCCTCTGAGAACTCTCCTGACCTCCCCCGCGCCGCTTGCCGAAAGGCCGGCGGGGCCAGCGCCAATCTTTTACCAGCGACGATCACGGCGGCAGGCTTCCTGCCGTCGTTTCGTTGTGAGGGTGTGGGAGAGCGAAGCTCTCCCACAAAAAAACTGGTTCTGCTGCGCCGCGGCGCAGCAGAACCAGTGCAGCAGTGCCTGCTGGGCACATAATATGAAGGGTTTTAGGGCCGCAGCCCTACCGAGAGGAGGCGCGATTGATACGTCTTGAGGGCGTCAGCAAGGCATACGACGAGGCCGGGGCGACGCGGATGGTGCTCCACACCGTCAGCGTCAGCGTCGGCCGGGGCGAGATCGCGGTGCTGCTCGGCAAGAGCGGCAGCGGCAAGAGCACCCTGCTCAACCTGATCAGCGGGATCGACACACCAAGCGGCGGCGCGGTCTGGGTGGATGGGCAGGATCTGACCCGACTCTCTGAGCGCGAGCGGACGCTCTTCCGCCGGCGCAGCATCGGCTTCATCTTCCAGTTCTTCAACCTGGTGCCGACCCTGACGGTGCTAGAGAATGTGCTGCTGCCGCTGGAGCTGAACGGGCGCGGCGGCCCAGCCGCCCGCGCGGCGGCCAGCGCCATGCTGGGCGAGGTGGGCCTGGCCGACCGGGGGGCCAGCTACCCCGACCGGCTGAGCGGCGGCGAGCAGCAGCGGGTGGCCATCGCCCGCGCCCTTGTCCACCGCCCGGCGCTCATCCTGGCCGATGAGCCCACCGGCAACCTCGACGCCGAGACCGGCCAGCAGGTGCTCGACCTGCTCGACCAGCTCACCCGCCAGGCTGGCCGCACCATGGTGATGGTGACCCACAGCCCCGAGGTGGTCGGACTGGCCGACCGGGTCTTCCGCATCACCGCCGGGCGTCTGGCCGAGGACGCACCTGCGTAGTAAAGATTACCCTTTTGTTACAAAATATGGCCATCGCAGACAGCCATTGTTCACACCTATGTCGTAGAATAGACACCAGAGTAAAGAAGCCGAGGCCCGCGCCGGGGGGAGGCGGGTCTCGGCTTCGTCGAATTGAGCGGTGAGCGTGGGCAACTGCCTCACGCTCACCGCTCAGTTTTAATTTTCCGCCCGCACTCCCAGGATGATATTACTCCCGCGCGGGACCATGTCCCCGTTGTGCAGCCCCGGCCCATCCTTGATCTGCGCGCTCACCACCTGCCCCGGCGCAAATTTATCGAAGTCGATCAGCCGATCACGCCCCTGCGGATCAACATAGTACAGACGCATCCCATCTGTGCTCTTCAGGATGGCCTCGGCCTCGGCGCGTGTCTTACCGATCACATCGGGGAAGCCCACCACATCGCCCTGGCTCACGTGGATGGTAACCGTGTCGCCCTGAGAGATGCGCAGGCCGTCGTGCGGCGACTGAGCGATCACAAAACCGGCGTCCATCGTGGTGCTCGGCTCCTCAACTACCGTCACCTGAAGCCCGAGGGCGGTCAGCTGGGCGCGGGCGATCTCGGCGCGGGCCTTCGTGACATCGGGCACGATCACCAGTGCCGGCCCCAAGCTGACGGTGTAGGTCACGGGCTTGCCCGGCGCCAGCAGATCACCGGGCTGTATGGCCTGGCTGATCACCAGGCCCTGGCTGACCGTGGCGCTATTCTCGGGCTGCGGGGCGGGCACAAGCTGGAGCTTGAGCAGCTGCTCCTGGGCGGCGCCGTCGCTGAGGCCGACCAGGGCGGGCACACTGACCTGCTGATCAGGGGTGACGCTCGGCTCGCCGGTGGGGGTGGAGTCGCCGGGCCGGATGATCGCAGTGGGC
>JBAXES010000069.1:0-11695 GCA_037140315.1 Chloroflexales bacterium | reverse complement strand
GAGGTGAGCTTCTTCGCCGGCCAGCGCGTGCGCCACGCCACCTTCGGCGAGGGCGTGGTGGTGAGCAGCCGCCTGGTGGACGGCGACGAGGAGGTGACGGTGAGCTTCGCGGATAAGGAGCGCCGGCTGCTGGCGAGCTTCGCCCGGTTAGAAAAAATGTAATACATAGTGGCGTTACAATAGCCGACGAAGCCGGCTATTGTAACGCCACTATGTATGTCGTCACCCCCTGCGCAGCTGCTCCACCAGGAACTCGCGCAGCGCCCGCGCCGCCGGCGAGGCCACCCGGTCGCCGCGCCAGACCACGCCGAGGGAGCGCTGGAGCTTCTGGTCGGAGACGTGCAGCGCCACCAGGTCGGAGGCGCCCTGCACCGCCAGGCGCGGCACCAGGGCGATGCCCACCCCGGCGGCCACAAAGCGCAGCAGGGTGTCGGTCTCGCCGCCGTCGAGCACCACGCGCGGGGCGAACCCGGCCCGCTCGCAGGCCACCAGGGCGGCCTCGCGCAGCTCGTAGTTCTCCGGCGAGAGCACCCAGGGCTCGCCCTGGAGCTCGCCGATCGCCACCTCGCTGCGCCCGGCGAGGTGGTGGTCGTGCCACACCGCGATCACCATCTCCTCGGTGAAGATCGGCACAACCGTCAGGCTCTCGTCGTCGACCGGGAGGGTCACCACGGCCACATCGGTCAGCCCCGTCTCCAGCAGGTCGAGCAGCGTCTGCACGCCGGACTCGTGGAGGCGCAGCTCGATGCCGGGGTAGCGCTTGTTGAAGGTCGCCAGCACCACCGGCAGCAGCTGGGTGCCCACCGTGGGCGGCGCGCCGACCGTGGCCCGCCCCTTGCGCAGCCCGATCCGCTCTGCCATCTCGGCGCGGGCCGCCTCGACCTGCGCCATGACCGCGCGTGCGTGGGGCAGCAGCGACTCGCCGGCCTCAGTCAGGCGTACGTTCCTCCCGACTCGGTCGAACAGCGCGACCCCTAGCTCGTGCTCAAGCTGGCTGATCTGCTTGCTTAGGGCCGGTTGGGCGATGTGGAGTTCGGCAGCCGCTCTGGTGACGTGAGAGTGGCGGGCCACCGCCTCAAAGTAGCGCAGATGTCGCAGTTCCATACATTCCTACAGGGGGCGCTCCCCGCACCGCATTGGGTGGCGTTCGCCGCGAACGTCCGTCCGTCAAGTATAGCAGATCGGAGGGATCTGCGTGCTATAATGGGCCGCACGTCATTTTAGGCGTCGTGCCTCATACCCAGAGGTTGCCCAATGTACCGCCCCGCCGCTCTAACCATCGCCCTGCTCGTCCTCGCTGCCCTGCTCGCCCCGGCGGCACCGCCCGCCGTCGCCGCGCCGGCCAGCCAGCAGAGCGATGCCTTCGCCTTCTACCCGCAGACCGGCCACAACGTCGGGATGCAGATCAAGCAGTACTTCGATGCCAACGGCGGCCTCGATGTCTTCGGCCTGCCGCTCACCGATCTCTTTGTGGACGGCAGCGGCCTTCAGGTTCAGTACTTCGAGCGCGCCCGCTTCGAGCTGACCCCCGCCGCCCCGCCTGATCAGCGCCTGAGCCTCACCCGCCTCGGCGCCATCCTCACCGAGGGCCGCGGCGAGCCCGCCTTCGCCTGGCTCTCCGCCGCGCCCGACCCGGCGCGCGACTTCTTCCCCCAGTCGGGCCACTCCCTCGGCGGCGCCTTCCGCTGGTTCTGGCAGACCCGCGGCGGCCTCGGCACCTTCGGCTACCCGATCTCCGAGGAGTTTCATGAGTGGGACCCGTCCGCAGGCCAGGTCTACCTCGTCCAGTACTTCGAGCGCGCCCGCTTCGAGTACCACCCCGAGAACGTCGGCACGCCCTACGAGGTGCTCTTGGGCGCCCTTGGCCGTCAGCTCCTTGACCGTGACCCGTCCGCCGTCGCCGCCCTCGCCCCTGCCCCCCCTGTCGAGCTGCTCGGCCAGGCCAGCACCGGATTCTCCACCTCTGCCGGCGACCGCATCACCAATATCACCCGCGCAACGGCGATGGTGGATGGCTATGTGGTGCCGCAGGGCACCGAGTTCTCCTTCGCCAGCGTTGGCGACTTCTCCGAGGCCAGCGGCTTTGTCGATGGCTACGCGATTGTCTCGGGCCACCTGGAGAAGGTGATCGGCGGCGGCCTCTGTCAGGTCTCCACCACCCTCTTCCGCGCGGTCTCTAACGCTGGTCTGCAGGTGACTCGCCGCGTTGGCCATAGCCACGTGGTCTACTTCTACGAGAATATTCTCGGCTTCGACGCGACCGTCTACGTCCCCGGCGTCGACTTTCGCTGGCGGAACGATAGCCCCGGCCCGATCTATATCGTCGGCGCGATCGACCGCAGCACTTCGCGGATGACCTTCCAGCTCTGGGGCCACAGCGATGGCCGGAAGGTCGCCTACGATGGGCCGTACGCAAAGAACTGGACGAAGCCCGGCCCGCCGGCCTGGCAGCTCGATGCGACCCTGCCCAAGAACGCGGTGCGCCAGCTTGTTCACGGTCGTTCTGGCGTCGATGTAAACTACTACCGTACGATCACCTTCGCCGACGGCAGCACGCGTCGCGACACCTACTATACGCACTACACTCCTTGGGAGGACTTCTTTATCTATGGCTCTGGCGTCACTCCGCCCAGCGACGCCCAGATCATTCCTCCCAAGCCGTAGATCACATGGTGTGAGGTGTGAACCGTGAGGCGTGAACCGTGAGGCCTGAGCCGTACGGTTCACGCCTCACGGGCCACGCCTCATGGAGATATCGCTATGATCAACGCCCTCTACCCGCTGATCACCGGGCGCAAGATCATCGAGCCGCTTTGGGGTGGCCATCGTCTGGCCACCTGGCTTGATCTGCCCCCGCCTCGCCCCGTCCGCCTCGGCGAGATGTGGCAGGCATACGATGTAAACCCTGTCATTAACGGCCCGCTGGCCGGCTGTAGCCTGGCCGAACTGGCCCGTGCGTATGGCGCCGACCTGGTGGGCCACCGCAGCTTCGACCGCTACGGCGCTGACTTCCCGCTGCTGGCGAAGTTTATCGATGCCGCCGACCGGCTCTCTATCCAGGTGCACCCCGACGACCGCTACGCCTATGCCCACGAGGCGGCTACCGGCTTCCACGGCAAGACTGAGGCGTGGTACATCCTCGACGCAGCCCCCGGCGCCGATGTGATCTATGGCCTCACCTGCCCCAGCGACCGGGCCGCCTTCGCCACCGCTGTCCAGGACGGCGCCCTGGAGGATCTGCTCCAGCGCCTCCCCGTGGCCGCCGGCGATGTGATCTTTGTGCCGGCCGGCACCATCCACGCGATCAACGCTGGGATCATGCTCTTCGAGATCCAGCAGAAGTCTGATCTGACCTACCGCGTCTACGATTACAACCGTCGTGATGCGAATACTGGCATGCTGCGCGATCTGCACCTCGAGAAGGCCCTCGACGTGAGCGACTTCGGCCCCGCCCGCTGCGGAAAGATCCCTACCCTGGCCCTGGCCCCCCGCCGCGACCTGCTGGTCGCCTGCCCCTATTTTGCGCTGGAGCGCTGGCAGGTGGCCGGCGATGTTGCCATGGGCCCCCACGGTAGCTTCGAGATCCTGACCATGATCGACGGCATGGGTCGCCTTACGTGGTCTGGCGGCCAGATCGCGCTGCGCCGGGGCGACTCGGTCGTCCTGCCGGCCAGCATGGACGCCTGCTCCCTCGCCGGATCTGCCACCATGCTCCGCGTCTACGTGCCCGACCTGGAGATCCTCGCCGCAGACCTGCGCGCCGCCGGGCACCCCGACGATCTGATCGTCGCCGCCCTGCACTCGTAGGGCGAGCTATCACCGTAAGGGCGCTGCTGCCCCGCGCTGCTGCGCCCGATCAGTATGAAAAACACCTACCGCTTTTTTGTGCCGCCCGCATCCTTCGTCGGCGACGCCGTGCGCGTGCCTGATGCCGATCTGGCCCGCCAGATCGGTCGGGTCCTGCGCCTGGGCCCCGGCGACCGCGTGCTCATGCTGGATGGCCAGGGCGACGCCTGTGAGGTTGAGCTGACGGAGCTCGGGCGCGACCACGTTACCGGTCGGGTGCTGCGCCGCGAGCCTATTGCCGAGCCCGCGTTTGACCTCACAATCTATATCGCCCTGCTGCGGCCCGAGCGCTTCGAGTGGGTGCTGCAGAAGTGTACCGAGCTGGGCGCGCGCCGCTTCGTGCCCGTCCAGTTCGCGCGCTCCCTGCCGACCGACCGCGCCGACGGGCGTAAGGCCGAGCGCTGGCAGCGGATCATCCGCGAGGCCGCCGAGCAGTCGTGCCGGGGTCGTCTGCCTGAGTTGGCCGCACCCCTCAGCTTCAGCGATGCCTGCGCCGCCGCCTGCGCCGCCACCCTGCCGATCATCCTCTGGGAGGGCCAGGCCCCGCACCTGCGCGAGGTGCTGCGCCGCGCCGGGCCGCCGCCGGCCTCTGTCGCGATCCTCTCCGGCCCCGAGGGCGGCATCGCCCACGATGAGCTGACAGCCGCTACCGCGCGTGGTATCATGCCCACATCCCTTGGGTCACGGATTTTGCGCGCCGAGACCGCCCCTGTCGCCGCCGCCGCCGCCATCTGCTACGAGATTGATCGGTGATAGCAATCCAAGGTTGATCGGGTGTCACCGTGTCAGGAACCTCCCATGGTACGCATCAGTCGCGCCATCGCATACGGCGTCCTGTCCGCCACGCTGATCGGCGTGGTCGCTTTCTTCGGCGGCTGGATCACCGCCCGCGCCGCCGGCAGATCGCCCATCGACACCTTCTTCTCCCGTGTGGCCAGTAGCGACGCCCGCGCGCAGACCCCGGCCGACACCCGCGCACAGTTTGCCGTCTTCTGGGATGTCTGGGATCTGGTGCAGAGCGAGTTCTACCATCCGGCCCCCCTCGATGGCCAGCGGCTCGCCTACGGGGCGATCAAGGGCATGCTCGGTGCCCTGGACGACCAGTACACCACATTTCAGGAGCCCGACCTGGCCGCCCAGAGCCGCGAGTCGATGCAGGGTTCATTCGAGGGCATCGGCGCCTTCCTGCGCGTAGCCAACGGCGAGATCGTGATCGACCGCCCGATCAAAGGCTCGCCCGCGCTCAGGGCCGGGATTCAGGCGGGCGATGTGATCCTCGCGGTGGACGGCGAGTCGCTGTCGCCGCTGATCGGCGGCCTCAGCGACGCCGACGCCACCGCCAGGGCGGCGGCCAGGATCCGCGGCCCTAAGGGCAGCCTCGTCACCCTCAGCATCCGCCGGGCGCCGGGCGCGGCCCCCTTTGACGTGGCGATCACCCGTGACGAGGTGCCGATCATCAGCGTCAACGCCCAGATGCTCGACAACGGCGTGGCCTATATTCAGATCACCGAGTTTAAGGCTACGACCGCCCAGCTCATGGACGATGCCCTGCGCGAGATCATCCCGCAGCAGCCACGCAGCATCGTCCTCGATCTGCGCAATAACCCGGGCGGGTTCCTCACCACCGCCCAGGAGGTGCTTGGTCGGTTCTACGACGGGGTCGCCCTCTACGAGGAGGAGAACGACGGCGTCGTGAAGGAGCTGAGGACGATCGCCGGGCCGGTCGGCCTGCGCATCTATGATCTGCCGATGGTCGTGCTGATTAACGCCGGATCTGCGAGCGCGGCCGAGATCGTCGCCGGTGCCCTGCGCGATGGGCGGCCAAACACGAGCCTCCTCGGCGAGAAGAGCTTCGGCAAGGGGTCGGTGCAGAATATCCACCAGATGCGCGACGGCAGCAGTGTGCGGATCACGATTGCGCACTGGCTCACCCCAAACCGCTCGGTCATCCATAAGGTCGGCATTACGCCGCAGTACCAGGTGCCCGCCTCTGACGATGCACAGTACGCCGTGCCCTGTGTGGCCGACCGCAGGCCCCCCGCAGGCCGTCAGGAGTGCGGCGACGCCCAGTTGCTCTGGGGTCTGCGCCTGCTGATGGGTCGGCCGCCGCCGCAGGCCTAGTACGCCGCTCCCATTCGGACACGGAAATACAAGCGCCCGCCTGGTATTCCAGGCGGGCGCTTGTGTGAAGCTGGAGGCGTCGCTTATGCGGCACAGACGGGGTGTGTTTGAGGAAGCCTCGCAAGAACGCGAGGCCATAGCGTCGAAGAGGTACAGACCCGGCGTTCTCACACATCAGTGCAAAACCCGCGGTCGTGAGCAGCGAACCACGGTCACACTGGGGTTCAACGACCGACGCCCTCTAGCTTCGCGACTCAGTATAGCGCCTTGATTGTCGAGTTGTGAGAAGAGTTTTTTACTGTAGGTTATTGTATGTCTACAGCTGCTGGGTGCGGATGCGGGTGATCGATAAAGCGTAACTGTCGGATGGTACACTGATCCGAGAAAAATTACGCGAAAGACACAGTATGCCACGCATCACACGACGACGCACCTTATCGGCCAATACGATCTCCCCGCAGCCGCGGCGGCGATCCGGTCGCGTGCTGATAGACTTGCTTAAGATGGTGCTCTACACGACAATCCTGCTGATCATCAGCACCACGCTGATCGCCCGGTACGAGATCGAGCAGACGAGCATGGAGCCGAACTTCCACCCTGGGCAGCGGATCATCGTCAGCCAGGCCGGGCGCACCTACGGCAGCTGGATTAGCGGATCGGCCTATGCTGCGCACCCGACCTCTGCCGCCGCCGTCGGGCTTCAGCGCGGGCAGATCGTAGTCTTCTACGAGACTGACGATCAGAGCGAGCCGCCCCTGATCAAGCGGCTAATCGGCCTGCCCGGAGATCATGTGACGATCCACGATGATGCCGTCTTCATTAATGGTAGGCGCATCTCCGAGCCATATCTGAGCGTCGCCACGGCTTGCTCCGCCTACTGCTCACTCACCCTCGGCGCGAACGAGTACTTCTTTATGGGCGATAACCGCCCGGTGAGCCGCGACTCTCGTCAGTTTGGTCCTGTCCCCGGCGAGCGGATCGTCGGGCGGGTCGTCATGCGGTTTTGGCCCCTCGACCAGCTGACGTTCTTCTCGTGATCGGCTGCGTGCGCTGCATCTCCTACGTGAAGTAGCGGCTTGTCTATTTGTGAGACATCCCCCCGCCCTCGTGAAAATGATTATCAGGTTCGCATTCCCTGTGTCAGGCCCTCGTCAGCTCTTTGCCTGAAGCCTGAAATCGCCACTCTGCAGAAGCATGCGGGGTGGCGGTTTTGGTCTTTAGCGCGGAATAGTGCTTACAAAAAACCAAAGAACTATTTACAATAACATTTGTATGAATCTGCTGTTTAACGTATCTTAATGGGCTAGGGCTGGAGTTTTATTGACAAGACTGCAAGATTACATTAATATTGCGTTTACCTTTATGTGAAGGGGGCGGTTCATCGACCGCAGCGAAGCCCGGGTAATCTGGGGTAATGCGGATATGCTATTCTCTGACGTAAACAGGGGCATCAGGTAGCGCAACATCACTACAGATAAGCAAACCTGATAATACTGATAGCCAACTGATACTTGCAGAGATATGCGACCTATGCTAGACTTCCGACATCCCAACCCATATGCCACTGTGACGCAGAGAGACACCAGGCGCGTGTTGCGGGCAATTGCCTCGCACTACTCTGACACAGGGACAAGAGTGAGGTGGACTGCTCCATGATTGAGCTCAACCATAACCAGCCGCCATCGCAGCTGCGAACTGACCTACAATCACTTCAACGCAGAGCTGCTCACCGCAGGGATCGTCAGAAACAAAGCTTTCAGCCATTCACAGATCTGAGTGCTATTCTCGCTTCTGCGATCAGCTTCCCCGGCTCTCGGTTCGCTAAGCTCCCGGCCCGTTTTCTCCTCCATACGGTGGTTATTCTGACCGTACCCCTTGCGCTTCTGCTTAGCAGCCTGCCGGCACGACACATCACAACGTCTGAGGTAGCTGTTTCTTCCCCGCAGGATATGCCCGTCGGCATCGGCCCGATTCGCCTGGATGCTATCAGCACCCTCACGCAGATTGGCGACCCCCCCCTGGACGATAGTGAGGCGCTGCCGGTGCCCCTCTCGCTCAGCTCGCGGAGCGCCCTGCTTGCCCCGCTTGTGGTAGCTGCGACTATCTCTGGCGATGTGGTGAAGCTGCGTAATGGGCCAGGCCTGGCCTACGACGATGTCAGCCGGATCACCGGCGGCACGCCGATCGAAGTCCTCGGTCGTCACGAGGAGTGGCTCCAGATCCGTCAGGCTGGCGACCCCAAGCTATACTGGGTCGCCGCCGAGCTCGTCGATATCCCCGAGGCCGTGATGTACGCGCTCGATATCGTTCCCACTGAGCTGATCCCGCCGCCGCCGCCGCCGAAGGTTGGCATGGTGATCGAGGAGGGCCTGAACCTGCGCGATGGCCCCGGCACAAACTATGTCAGCATCGCCCGCATGGGCGCTGGCCAGAATCTCACCCTCGTCGAGCAGTTCCAGGGCTGGTTCCTTGTAGAGTACGGCGACCAGTACGGGTGGGTGACGCACGACTTCCTGACGATTGTTGATGGCGTGGTTGATCGGGTGCCAGTCTCGCAGACGATCCCCGACCCGAACCCGTCGCTGACCGGCTCCGTGCTTGAGAACGCGGTAAATATGCGCAAAGGCCCGGGTTCGGCCTACGAGCGGGTTGGCTCGGTGAACTCCGGCTCCCAGGTGGCGCTGCTGGCCAAGCACAAGGACTGGTTTAAGGTTCAGCTCGATAACGGCACCAAGGCGTGGGTCTTCTCCGACCTGCTGAAGATCTCGCCGATGGCTGTGCGGCGCGTGCCGGTGACGAATAACATCCCGGCGCTGCCGAGCCGCGTCACCTTGACCCGCGACTTCGGTAGGGCCATCAATATCCCGGCCAGCGGCGATGTCGCCGGCTACGCGGTGCAGTTCGTCGGCTATCGCTATCGCTGGGGCGGCAGCACTCCTAGCGGCTTCGACTGCAGCGGCCTGACCAGCTATGTCTACCGGCAGTTCGGCGTGGGCCTGCCCCACAGCTCCGCCGGCCAGTTTAGCACCAGCTACGGCACAATGATCGGCAATATGGGCAGCCTTGCCCCCGGCGACCTCGTCTTCTTCGCGGGCACCGGCCGCAGCCGTGGTATCTCCCACGTGGCGATCTATATCGGCGGAGGCCAGATGGTTCACGCGATGACCCCAAGCTACGGCGTGCAGATCTCGAGCGTGTGGAGCAGCTACTGGCAGAACCACTTCGTGGGTGCGATCCGACCCTATCGCTAGATCTGCCGCTAGCACGAATATCCGAGGGCGGCGCGGGCGACATTTAGCCCGCGCCGCCCTTTTGTATGCCCTTGCCCTGTCTGCCAATTGCGAGTAGAATCGACCGGCCCGCCCAACGATGCGGGCATTGGAATGCGTACAGAGAAAGACGAGTGGACATGAAAGGTCTCGTACTCAGCGGCGGGAAGGGCACACGCCTCCGCCCGATCACCTATACGAGCGCTAAACAGTTGGTGCCGGTGGCGAATAAGCCGGTCCTCTTCCGCGTGATCGAGGCCATCCGCGACGCGGGGATCGATGATATTGGGATTGTGATCGGCGACACCGGCGATGAGATCCGCGCCGTTGTGGGCAGCGGCAAGCGCTGGGGCATCCAGATTACCTACATCCCCCAGGATGCGCCTGCGGGCCTGGCGCACGCGGTGAAGATCAGCCGCGACTTCCTCGGCGATGACCGCTTTGTGATGTTCCTGGGCGACAACTGCATCCAGGGCGGGATCAGCCCGCTGATCCAGCAGTTCGGCCAGAGCAACTATAACGCCCAGATCGTGCTCAAGAAGGTGTCCGACCCGCGCTCCTTCGGCGTGGCGGAGCTCGATGAGGAGGGCCGGATCACGCGACTGGCGGAGAAGCCCCGCGAGCCGCGCAGCGACCTGGCCCTGGTCGGGATCTATATGTTCGATCGCCATATCTGGGACGCGGTCGCCGCGATCCACCCCTCCCCCCGCGGCGAGCTGGAGATCACTGATGCGATCCAGTGGCTCGTCAGCAACGGGCATATGGTCTACCCCTATATCCACGAGGGCTGGTGGATCGACACTGGCAAAAAGGACGACCTGCTAGAGGCGAACCGCCTGGTGCTGGAGGAGATGTCCCCGTCGATACAGGGCTATGTGGATCGCGACTCCCAGCTGATCGGGAAGGTGATTGTCGAGGCGGGGGCCGAGATTATCAATAGCACGATCCGCGGCCCGGCGATCATCGGTGAGAAGACGCGCATCCTCAACTCGTACGTCGGCCCCTTCACATCGATCTACCATAACTGCGTGATCGAAGACAGCGAGATCGAGCACAGCATTATGCTTGAGCATAGCGCCGTGCGCGGCCTGCCGCACCGCCTGGAGGATAGCCTGATCGGGCGAAATGTGGAGGTGGCCCGCAGCCCGCTGAAGCCCAGGGCCTACCGCCTGATGCTGGGCGACAACAGCAGTGTGGGGGTGCTCTGATCGCGGAGGACACGAACGCCGCAAAATTGATCTCTAGCGCTAATGCGCCGCTAAGCTCAGCTTAAGCGGTGCATTGGTTTTTTGTGATACTCTCTACATAGAATGACGAAGCCGCAAACGTACCGAGCACTGCTAAGCTGAAGAGGTGTGCCGTGGTTAAGATCCCGTCTTCTGAGATAACGCCGGAGCATGTGTACTTGTCGCGGCGCGCGTTTATGGCCGGTGCGGGCACGCTCGCCGCCGGCGCGCTGCTTACCGCCTGTGGCGTGCCCGCTGCCACGCCGGGCGCCACACCCGCCGGCCCCGCGCCGGCCGCCAGCAAGGCCACTGATGAGCTGGGCGACCCGCTGAACACCTATGAGCAGATCACGACCTACAATAACTTCTACGAGTTCAGCACCGACAAGGAGTCGCCGGCGCGTATGGCCGCCAGCCTCAAGACTTCGCCGTGGCAGGTTGCGGTTGGCGGGCTGGTGAATAAGCCGCAGACCTTCGCGATGGAGGACTTGCTGAAGCGCTTCGACCAAGAGGAGCGTATCTACCGGCTGCGCTGTGTGGAGGCGTGGTCGATGGTGATCCCCTGGCAGGGCTTCCCGCTGCGCAGGCTGCTGAAGGTGGTGGAGCCGAAGCCCGAGGCGAAGTTCGTGCGCTTCGAGACGGTCTACGCGCCGGATCAGCTGCCGGGCCAGCGGGACAGCTACTTCAGCTGGCCATATGTGGAGGGGCTGCGCATTGATGAGGCCATGAACGATCTCGCGCTGCTGGCGACCGGGCTCTATGGCCGCACGCTCACCCCACAGAATGGCGCGCCGATTCGCCTCGCGGTGCCCTGGAAGTACGGATTCAAGAGCGTCAAGTCGATCGTCAAGATAGACCTGGTGGATACGATGCCGACCTCGCTGTGGATGGCCTCCTCGCCCGGCGAGTACGGCTTCTACGCGAATGTGAACCCCCTCGTGCCCCACCCGCGCTGGTCGCAGGCCAGCGAGCGGCGCATCGGTGAGCTCGGGCGGCACAAGACCGTGATGTACAACGGGTATCTGGATCAGGTGGCGGGCCTGTATAAAGACCTGGATCTGCGGGCGAACTATTAGCACTAAGACAAGGGAACAGGGAACAGGGAACAGGGAACAGAAATACCGCATCCTGATGCAGTGCAATTGCCTGAACGGTAACGTACGCTGAAACCTTGTCTAAGCGCATTGGTCACAAGTTAAGGTGGGGCAGGAATTGTCAAGTAGAGTAGATCCG
>JBAXES010000068.1:0-11711 GCA_037140315.1 Chloroflexales bacterium | reverse complement strand
GCCCATGTGCCACCTGCGGGGGCTGGCTCAGGGGCGGATCGAAAGCATATGCCGCATCGTCGTTTGCCGCATCAGCTCGGGGCGAGTCTCCCCGCTCCCGCCGCAGCGCGGGCGGTGCATCTGGTGAGCGCGGCGCAACAGCGGCAGGCGCAAGCGACGCGGAAGCAGCCCGACCACGCTCGGTGACGCCGGGGATGCCGATGATGGTTGGCGCGGAGATCTCGCCCGGCTCACCTGGGGGCGGCGCATCGACCGCAGGCTCCTCAAGCGGAGCGGGGATATTCGGCACCAGAAAGCGTTCTGGCTCCCCGCCCCCCTGGAGGGAGGGCGGCTGGGGGAGCGGGCTGATTGGCGACTCTGCACTAGCCCCACCGTCGCCCCCCTGCTCCCTGAGCGGGAGCGGGGGCTGGAGCCTGCCCTGCCCCTCGACAGGCTCGGGAGCCGCGAAGTCGAAGGGGGGGAGGGCCGAGATAGCTGCCACATCCTCGGAGATCCCCCAGCCCTCAGCATCTGTCGTCGTGGCCTCAGCCGCAAACGCGGGGGGCGGGATCGTGCCCGCGACAGCGTCTGCCGAGGGCTGGCGGGCGTAGCGTAGCGAGACGGGGGGCAGCGTCGGCGGGGTAGCGCGGCCAGCCTCGCCCGGCCCTGTGGGTGGTTGCCCGCCGCCGCCGAGGCGTGAGCGCCCGACCCCGTCGGCGAGGACGCCCCGCAGGTACCCGCCAGAGCGGCTTGTTTCAGGCGACGGCATCGCTCAGCCTCTCGATCTCATCGGCCAGGATCTCGATATACATGCGCCGCTTGGTGCGCGGAAAGCCCATAATCTCGCCCTCGCCCCAGTGATAGTGAAAGGCCAGGTAGTGGACTTCGCGGTAGAGCAGCTCGCGGCTGATGCGCAGCTCGCGGAAGAAGAACTCCTGTAGGTCAAATGGCTGGGCGAACGGGCGACCGCACTCGGGGCATCCCCCGCGTAGGCTCAGGTCTACCTGCGGGGCGACCGCCGCCATCGCCTGGTCGATCTCGGCTTGGGCCAGCGGGCTCAGGCCATCAATGATCATCGGGTCGGGGTGGCGCAGCTCGCCGATCGACGTAATACAGCGGCTCAAGAGCTGGAGCAGGGCCTGATCCACATCGTGCCGGGCAAGCGACGCCGTAAGCTCCTGATCGGCCCCGGTCGGCAGGCGGAAGACCACCTCGCGCTGGGGGCGGCCCGCTTCATCAGACAGGGCCGCCTCGGCGGAGAGCAGAAGCCGGTAGGCCGGGCCAGGCTCGGCCAGCGGGATGACCGGGACATCGCTCAGCAGAAAGTCGATATCGATGCGATTTCCACAGCCGGGCCAGGGACAGACGAGGGTCGCCTGCAGCTGATCGCCGAGGGTCGCCTCGCGCAGCTTGAGCATGAGATACTGGCGGTCGGCCACCAGCAGCTCGCGCGCCAGGGCCTCGGAGACCGGGCTGAGCGCGCCGATGCGCAGCACACAGCGGCTCAAGATCCGTGTGACCAGGGCCGCGTTCGAGCGACTGCCCCGACTGGCCAGATCCTCCTCCTCGCGCCCGCTCAGCGGGGCCAGTTCGACCTCGCGGTGCAGCGTCCCCGCCGTATCGCGATAGCCTCCTGGCAGCCAACATGTGAGTGTATCCATAGGCGCGACAGCCTGCGACGGTATCAGTCTTCTTTCGGCTCGGTCACCGTGTGGTCGCGCTCCCAGCCCTCGTTCTCCAGCTTGATGTGCTGGATCATCACCGCGTTGCCGCCGGCGTCCAGCTCAGGCAGAGCCTGGTACTCGGCGACCCAGCAGCGATATACGATATAGGATAGCACCACCTTGCCCTGTAGGTTGAAGACGTCGATCGTGATGTAATCCTTGCGGAAGTTCCTGAGCGACATCGCTGCGGCGCCCTGGAAGTTATTGACCTTGTTGGCCCACTCCTCAAAGAGCGTGTCGTGAGTCACACCGGCATCAAGGGTGATCGCCTCGTACTTGGTCTTGCCGGGCAGCTTGCGGCTAGTGGGGTGATCTACATCGCCCCACCACTCGACCATCTCCGTGCTCTTCTTGAGCGCGCTGCACTTGCTCAGCCCGGCGACATACTGATTATCGATCTTGATCTTGAACTTGAAGTTTCGGTATGGGTCAAACCGGTGGGTGTTGACGGTGAACTGGGGCATAGCACTGCTCCTGGCCTCAAAGCGACGGGCTTAGTTCTGGCCGGCCTTCTGGCTGATCTTGACCACCACAAACTCGGCGGGCTTCAGCGGCGCAAAGCCCACCAGCACGTTAACGATCCCCAGGTTGATGTCGTCCTGCGTCGTTGTCTCGCCGTCGCACTTGACGAAAAACGCCTGGGACGGGGTCGCGCCCTGGAAGGCCCCCCGCCGGAAGAGCACCGTCATGAACGACTTAATATTCAGCCGCAGCTGCGACCAGAGCGGCTCGTCGTTCGGCTCAAAGACCGCCCACTGGATGCCGCGATAGATGCTGGTACGTAGGAGGATCGCGGTTCGCCGCACCGGGATGTAGAGGTACTCCGGGTCGGCTGCGATAGTGCGCGCGCCCCAGAGTACGATCCCCGCGCCGGCGAACTGCCGGATACAGTTGACGCTCTTCTGATTCAGGTCGCCCTGCTGGACATCGGTGAAGTTGACGGCCAGCCCGGTCGCGCCGCCGAGGGCGACGCTGGTGCCCGCCGGTGCCTTCCAGACGCCGCGCTGCGCGTCGGTTTTGGCGTAGAGGCCCGCGACATAGCCCGAGGGTGGCACCAGGATCGGCTCAGATGAGACGCCGGTCGGGTCGAGCATCTTGACCCAGGGCGTATAGACCGCCCCATACGAGTTCTTGGGGCTGATGGCGGCGACAAAGGCCTCCGCCTCGGGAACCGTATCGTGATCCTGGCGCATATCGCCGATGAAGAAGCAGTCGCTGAGGGAGCGGTTGGCGCAGTAGTTCATCCCGGCCCCGAGGATGGCCTCCGAGCCAATGCCGGGGATGGCGATCAGGCTGACGTCGTCAAGCGTGTCGAGGCGGGCCAGGGCGTCGATGTAGGGCATGTCTGACGTAACCGGATCGCCATCGGATCCCGCTCGGACGGACAGCACCTGCTCGGTTGTAGCGTTGTCGCCAACGGCATATGTGCCCAGCGCTGGTCGGGTCACAGACGCGCCGATGGTCTCGGTGCCCCCGTTGAGCTTGCCAAGCTTGAGCAGCCCGCTGGCGTCCTGGCTGCTGTTGATCGCCGGGGCGACGCTGACGGAGGAATCCAGGCCTGTGGTGCCCGATGAGAGCCGCAATCTACCAGTAGTATCCAGGGTGCATGTAAACAGGGTAAAAGCCGTTGGGTCGGTCGAGGTGCGCAGCCGGGTCAATCGGGTTACGCTCGACGTGATCGCCCCAGCGATATGCTCTGGCGTGGTGAGATCCGTCACCTGGCCGATACCGCTGCCCACGGCGGCCTGCAGATCAACCTCCTGGTAGCCATCCCCATTGATGTTCACGCGGAGTTTTGTGCGGCCAGACACGACCCTGGCTGGGGCCGCAGTGTTGCGCGAGGTGCCGGCCTGGACATTGGTGTTGCCGGCGTTGACCACCACGCGGATCTGTTTCGATGCCGCTGTAACCGCTTCGATAAAGCGGGGGCTGCTCGGAACCATGCTCAGGTTCTCAAAACGCTCCAGCAAGATCGCCTTGGCCGGATTAGCCGGCTCCTGCGCATCCTGAAGGTAGACGAGCAGGTTGAACTCATTGGCCGGATCACTGCTCCCTTGGGTGATAACCACCTCGAGCCGATTGCCCCAGGCCCCAGGCGAGATCGCCGAGATCGTGAGGCTCGGCTGTGTGCTTACCCCATAGTCGTTGATGACAATATTGGCGGTGGCCGTGTTTTCGGCTACCCGGACGATATAGCACTGCGACCCGCCGTTGTTGAAGAACTGGTAGACGCTATGGCTGAGGAAGGAGCTGTTGAGAAACCCACCAAAGAGGTTCTGGTACTCAGTGAAGTTGTAAACCTTCACCGCCTCGGCAAGGTTGCCCTTCTCGGCCACGCCGATGAAGGCCGCAGTCGAGGTGCCTGCGGCCTGGATCGGGCGGACACCGCTCGACACCTCCTCGACATAGACGCCCGGGTAGGTCAGGTTGGCCATCACTAATCTCCTTGAGGATGCTCGCCCGCAGGTCGCCTGGTCGTTCGGGCTACGCTGGCTTCACGTGTAGCAGCCATATCGCTCGCGACCGCAGTGGCACGGAGTGAGATCACGAGCCGATCTTGTAGCTTCTGGATCTCGCTGTTGCTCTGCACCTCCGCATCCACCAGCTCAGGCGAGCTTGCGCCAGGTGGAAGATGCAGAACCACCCCGCTGTTTAGACGAACCGATACCGGTCGGCGAGCGCGATTCTCAATCGTCACCATCGAGAGATACCTCCTGGGCAATAGCCGGCTGGCAGCCAGCGAAGGGCTTTACGTGCGTCACGTTAGCTGCTCTATGCCTATCCGTCACACCATCTTCTTGGAGATACTGCCAGCATAGCAAAGGCAGCGTTTTGAAAGCGTTTCATGCAGTGTCTTAAGACGTAAAGAATTTGTTGAGCTTAGAAGAAAATCGTGCTGCTGCCTACTGCGCAGCTCACACTTGACGCTCAGCCTCGTCCGGCTCCTGCGACTCGGCGATCCGGCGCTGCAGCTGGCCGCGTCGGGCCGCGCTGATCTCGTGGTAGGCCACCTCACGCAGCTTCGTATGGCTGAAGTCGTAGGTCCCATCGGGGTGCTCGCGGATGATCCGCCGCTTCCAGAGCTCATCAAGGCCGCGCACCAGCGCGTCTTCGTGCAGGTCACCGCAGGCGATGGCCAGCAGCGAGAAGGTGAAGACGCACCCGATGGCAGCCGCCACACAGGCAAGATCGCGGGCAAGTGGCGAGAGCTGTGCCAGGCGCCGGGCGATCACGGCCTGTACCCGCGCCGGCAGGGGCACAAGGTCCGGGAGGCCCAGCTCATCCACTCCGCCGAGCGTCCGCGCGCCCTGAAGCTCACCGCCGGCGCGCAGCATCTCGACAACGAAGAGTGGATTGCCCTCCGTCTCGCGATACACCGCCGCGCCCTGCTCCAGAGTCAGCGGGTGGCCGACAACCTGCGCCGCCAGATCTGCGGTCTCAGCAGAGTCCAGTGGCATGAGATCAATCGTGCTGGCATGGCCGCGTGCCCGCAGCGTGACGATCAGATCGGCCAGCGCGCTGCTGGCGTCAACCTCCTCAAGGCGCACGGTGCTGATCACCAGCAGGCGGATGGGTGCCTTGTCGTGCAGCATATAGTGGAGCCACTCCAGGCTTGCGTTGTCACACCACTGGAGATCGTCGATGTGCAAGAGCAGCGGCTGTCCAGCAGCGAGAACTGCCCGTCGCAGCGCCTCAAACAGTCGCTGGCGCTGCCAGGGCTCACTCAGAGGCCCGGCGGGTGGCAGATCCGGTCGCTCCTCATGCAGCTCCGGCAGCAGCCGCGCGATCTCGGCCAGCCAGACTGGGGCGAGCGTGGCGAACATCGATCTGACGGGCTGCGCGCGCAGCCAGGCGATAATCGGGGCGTAGATCAGCTCGCCCTCGCCGGGGGGGCACTGCGCGCTCGCCGTACTCAAGCCCTGCCGGCTGGCCCAGCGCAGCAGCTCCTCGGCCAGCCGGGTCTTGCCGATCCCAGCCTCGCCAGCCAGCACAACCAGCTGGGCCTGACCGGATGCCGCAGACTGCCAGCACTGGAGCAAGCGGGCCCACTCGCGCTGACGGCCAACCAGCAGCGGGGCAGCCTGTGGCAGCCGAGCAGTCGCGCCCCGCCGCATGATCTGCATATAGGCGTCACGCAGAGGCTGGCCTGGCTCGGCCACTAGATCATGCTGTAATCGCTCACAGCAGACGTGGTAGATCTGGATCGCTGCGGCCCGATTTCCATCCAGGACATGTAAGCGCATGAGCTGGAGGTAGGTCGCCTCGTGCAGCGGCTCGATCTGGAGCAGATGGTGCGCATGCTGGATCGCCGTCGGGTAGTCGCGCTGCGACTCAAGCAGTGTCGTGAGATGTCCTAATGCTGCTATAAAGATCTGGCGCAGCCGTTCGCGCTCCGGGAGAATCCACTCGTCGTAGCAATCGAGTAACAGATCACCGCGATAGCACCTGATTGCTGCCTCAAAGCATGTCTGAGCCGTACGATGATCTCCGTGTCGCAGCGCCTGCTCTGCCTGGCATATGGCCTGCTCAAAGCTGGCGATATCGACGGTGAATGGCGATTCGTTGCGCCATTGCACGGTTCGCCCATTGAGCAGAAGGTAGTCATCGGCGTGTGGCAGCAGCTGGCGGATCTGGTGTAGTAAATTCCGCAGATTGGTCTGGGCCTGCGCTTCCGATGACCCAGGCCAGAGGCAGAAGGCGAGATGCTGGCGTGGCAGAGGGGTAGCGCGCTTGATGACGAGGAGACTTAGCAGCGCCTGGAGCCGGGGCGCGCGCAATGTGACGACAGGAACACCGTTATCAACGAGGAGAAAGCCGCCCAGGAGGTGGATATGCAATGCTCGACGATCCATCACTACGCACCAGATCCTCAGCTGCGCGGTCGCATGTGCAGAGAACCAAACCTATGAGCAGACGTATTGCTTGGTAGATTTGGTGATGAGAGCGGTGGTGGATGTTGAGAGGAGTGTTAGATAGCCAGGAACACTAAATATGATCAGAAGCGTGTGATATTCGTTTTTTTTGATTATAATATATAGATCGAACATGTATATATTATGCAGAAGATTTGGCCGCGCTGTGTTAAGGTGTCTTCACTATCTCCTTCATCTCGCCATCAGCCTCCCACTCGCATAAGCATCTCTACCACCTACGTTCTTACCCGTGATGACGCGCTCGAACTCGATCCTACGATATGAGGTGACGATGAGCGACCCCGATGCTGTCCCGGCGTTTCTCATCCCTGGAGTGCTGACTGCAACCCTGCGCCGTGCCCTGCCCGACGCAAGCCCGACCGCCATCAATGTGCTGACCGAGCTGCTCGCCGATGTGCGGGTAGTAGGCCAGTTGGAGCGTCAGCCCCGGGCGGTCAACAAAGTCGACCAGGCGCTGCATGAACTGGGTGCGTCGTGAGTGGCACTCCGGGCCGTTATCGAGCCCACCACGTGGGCGGGCACCGAGTAGCGGTTGGTCGCGATGGCCACCAGACTCTCCCGCGAGACCTTCACCGTCTCGCAGAAGCCGTAGTCGGCGGCGACGGCGGGGAGTGGGCTGAACGTGGCCTGCTCGGCGGCCAGCCGCTCGGCGGGCGGGCAGTCGGTGGCGTCAGATGGCCGCACGACATCGACCCGATGGAGCCAGGTGGCGCACTCCTCCGCCAGGTGGAGATCATCGTGGAAGGTGCGCCCCACCAGGAAGTTCTGCTTGACGAACTTGACCAAACTCTCGACGGCGCCCTTCTGGTTGCCGGCGGCCAGCGCGCACGGAATGTGTCAAGCACTTTTGGACAGGAAGATGGGCCTAATGTGGTGCGAGTCGGACCTCCACCGCCACCGCCTCCGGGTCAGCCTTGCCGATCGCGCCCCCGGCGTCATGGGGCCGCTGCGCGGCTGAGACCCTTGACGCCGAGGGCGCGATCGGCAGAGATCCCGTTATGGTTGGCGTGGAGTCCGCAGGGGACGGCTTCGGCAGATTGATGCCCACCTGGGTGGGGAGCTGGGGGGCACGCGGTCGGCCACGCGGGAACCGCTCGGGATGCGCCGCGTAGGCAGCATCCAGCACCGCCTGCCGCGCGGCAATCACCTCCGGCCCTCGACCGCTATGCACGACCTCGGGGGGTAGGAAGGCGATCCCGCTATGCATATGTTCGGTGGTGTACCAGCTGGCAAACCCGCGCATCCAGACACGTGCCCCCTCGATATCGACAACGCGTTCGGGATAGGTCGGCCCGTACTTCATGGTCTTGAATTGCGCTTCCGAGTAGGGATTATCGTCCGAGATGGTCGGTCGGCTATGCGATTGGGCGACGCCGAGGTCGATCAGCAACTCGACGATGGTCTTGGATGTCATCGGTGCCCCCCGGTCGGCGTGTAAGGTCAGCTGGTCGGGCTGCACGCCTTCGCGGGTGTAGCTTTGGGCTATCATCACTTCGGCCAATGCGGCATCCTCACGTTCGGCGGTCAGCCAGCCGACAATCTTGCGGCTGAAGATGTCGAGTACCGCCCCGGCGAGCATCACGCGGCGCCGTTCGCCAAGGTCGGCATCAGCCCGCCAAGCAGTGTGGCCACTTTTCTGAGAAACGCCCAGATACAGGCAGTCGCTTACCCGGCGCGCAGGAGCGTTTCTCACCTGGTGGAATGTCGCATGCGGCAGGGCTCGTTTTTTTGGATTTCGATCACCGTCTCGGCCTTCTGAAGCTGCTCCTGGAGGCGCGCCACCTCGCGCTGGAGGCGGGTCACCTCATCGTGAAGGGGGGCGTGCGGCTGGGGTGGCCGCCCGACCGGGCGCGCCTCCAGATTGGCTAGCGCCCCACGGTCGCGCTGAATGCGCCACTTCGACACATGTGAGGTGTATAACCCATGACGACGGAGCAGGGCACCACGCTGTGGGTCACCATACGGGTAGGATTCGTACTCGGTCAAGATGGCCAGCTTCTGCGCTGCGGTCAAGGTCGTCTGCGGGAGCTGCTCCTCGGGAAGGGTCGTCTCGGTCGTCTGCGGCGTACGTGGCTGCGGGGCGGAACGATTCGTGGTCATCGGTCTGTCCTTTTCTCGCCCTGCTTGCAACGGGTTTCCGGGTAGCGATCTGTCCAAGGTCACTGTAGCACATAGGGGAGGACCGCCAACAGGTGCCCGAGCCGGTCGTCGGTCACATCGGCGGGGGTAATTGTCCAGCCGGTGAGCGCGGTGAGCGTGGCCTGGTGGGCGGCGACCCAATCCGCGAGAGCAGAGAGCCGATGATCGCGCTCGTGCAGTACAAAGGTCAGGAAGAGCACGGCCAGTTGCCCATAGCGCAGCCCCTCCCATTCCCGATGGGGGGTCCAGTGGCTATCGATGTGCTCGGCAACCGCCATATGCTGCAACCATGTGATGAGAATCGGGATGGCATCGACGCGTTCGATCTGCGGGCTGGTCATGGCACGCCTCCTGGGCTCGACGACTCACGTCGGTTATACCACAGGAGGCCCGCGCCGCTGGCGTCGGCGGCGAATAATCCGAAACTGCGCTCAACACTGTCGAAAGGTCAGCTACAGGTTGGCCTGAACTGTAGCGCATATGCGAACCTTGTCTTAACACGGGCTTAACCTCAGCTCCCTTCGCGCTTAACACTGATCCGATAGAATGCCCGGGTGGTATCGGCGCAACATGTATAATGTACGAGCACCCCGCAGTGCCAACGGGACGGTCATTCGCCCGGCGCTGTCTGCGCTACGGTACCCACCAGTGTTTCCGTCGAGAGGAGGATAGATGCGCGCTCTTTCCAAACGCTTCGCGGCCCTCGTGATCCTGCTGGCCCTGATCATCCCGGCGCTCGCCGCCTGTGGCGGCGCGCCTGCCGCCGCACCGACCAGCGCCCCCGCCGCACCAGCCACAAATGCCCCGGCGGCGGCCGCCACTCCTGCCGCCACCACCGCCCCGGCTACCGACGGTGAGCTGAGCGGCCAGCTGACGATCGCCGGATCGTCGGCGCTGCTGCCGCTCATCCAAGAGGCCGCCAACCAGTTCCAGACCAAGAACTCCAAGGTGCAGATCACTGTGACCGCCGGCGGCTCCGGCGCCGGGCGCACCCAGGTCTGTGAGGGTAAGATCGACATCGGCAACAGCGACGTGCCGATCTCCGACGCCGAGAAGACCAAGCTCAACTGCGCCGACGCCCAGGGCGTCGCGGTGGCCATCCAGGCGTTCGACGCCGTGGCCAACAAGCAGGGTCCCGGCAGCGTCACCAACCTGACCAAAGACCAGCTAGTGGGCATCTTCTCCGGCACGATCACCAACTGGAAGGATGTTGGCGGCGACAACACACCGATCGTGCTGGTGAACCGCGCCAAGGGATCGGGCACCCGCGCCAACATGGCCAAGTTCCTCTTCGGCGGCGACGACACGAAATTTGCCGCCGGTGCCTCGGAGGAGGATAATAACGAGACGGTCAAGACGACCGTCGCGCAGACGCCGGGCGCGATCTCGTACCTGGGCTTCGCCTATCTGAGCGACCCCAGCCTGCTGGCTTTCAGCATCGATGGCGTGGCCCCGAGTAAGGACGATATCAAGGCCGGCAAGTGGCCGATCGGCGGCCCCGGCTACGCGATCACCAAGGCCGCGCCATCGCCACTGGCCAAGGCGTTCCTCGACTTCGTCACCGGCGCCGAGTTCCAGGGCGGCGCGGCCTTCGACAAGCTCGGCTTCGTCGCGGTTAAGTAGGGCGTACGGTGAGGGTGTGGGGGCGGCCAGGCCGCTCCCACGAGATAACAATACGATGCGTCTCCGTCAGGGCATCCTGGCCCAAGCGATCTTCTTCAGTGCCGCAGCGGTTGTCGCGCTCAGCACTGCCGCCCTGCTGCTCTTCACCGGCAGCCGGGGTCTGGCCGTATTCGGATTCATGAGCCCCGGCGAGTTCTTCCTGGGCACGAGCTGGGATCAGAACGACCAGGCCTTCGGGGTGCTGCCGCTGCTGCTCGGGTCGCTGCTCACCGTCGGGCTGACCCTGCTGATCAGCGGGCCGATGGCCCTGGGCGTGGCGATCTTTATGGTCGAGATCGCCCCCGCATCGGTGCGCCGCGGGATGCGCACCGTGGTTGAGCTGTTCGCCGCCCTGCCCTCGGTGATCTACGGGCTGCTGGGGCTGACCCTGGTGGTGCCCTGGGTGCGCGAGATCTCCGGCGGCGGGCTAGGCAAAGGTGTCATGGCCGCCGTGATCGTGCTGGTGTTCATGACCCAGCCCACCATCGTCAGCATCGCCGAGGACGCCCTGCGGGCGCTGCCCGAGGCCCTGCGCGAGGGTGCCCTGGCCATCGGGGCCACCCGCTGGCAGATGATCTGGCGTGTGCTGCTGCCGGCCGCCCGCCCCGGCCTGATCACCGCCGTGGTGCTGGGCACCGGCCGCGCCGTCGGCGAGACGATCGCGGTGCAGATGGTGATCGGCAATATCACCTCGCGTCTCCCCGACAGCCTGGTGAAGGGGGCCACGACCATGCCCTCGGCGATCGTCACCCAGCTTCCCGAGGCCACCAGCCCCGAGCACCGCGCCGCCCTGATTATGGTAGCATTCTTGCTGCTGCTGATCACCTTCGGCCTGATCGCCGCCGTGCGCGCCGCCGGCTCCAGGGGTCAGACGCGCCAGCGGAGCCGACGCCCGACGCCCGTAGCCCAGCCCACAGTCGCGAAGGGCGGGGATTAATGCATAGCGAGACTCGTGAGATCATGGCTACCAAAGACCGCGCCTGGGAGCGCCGCATCACGGCCGCCCGCCGCAGAGCCGCCCTGATCGACCGGGCGATGACCGGGGTCATGGCGCTGGCCGCGCTCTTCCTGGTCGTGGTGCTCTCGACTGTCATCTTCATCATCCTGCGCGCTGGCCTGCCCGCTCTGACCTGGTCGTTCCTGACCACCGCGAGCTCGATCACCAACCCCGGCGGCGGCATCGGCCCGCAGATCTTTGTCTCGCTGTATGTGCTCGTGCTGTCGCTGCTGATCGTCACCCCAGCAGAGACAGCACGAGCACATACAGCGAGAC
>JBAXES010000067.1:0-11742 GCA_037140315.1 Chloroflexales bacterium | reverse complement strand
CGGCCCTGGCTGTTCTACTGGCTCATCCCCTACCCCAATACCCACGGCATGTGGCCGAACTTCCGCAGCGCCCTCGACTGGGACGTGTTCGCGGTCTCGACCTATGCGACGGTCTCGATCCTTTTCTGGCTGGTCGGTCTGCTCCCCGACTTTGCCACCCTGCGCGACCGGGCGACCAACCCGCTGGTGAAGCGGATCTACGGCCTGGCGGCGTGCGGCTGGCGCGGCTCGGCCAAGCACTGGCACCGCTACGAGATGGCCTCGCTGCTGCTGGCCGGCCTCTCGACGCCGCTGGTGCTCTCGGTTCACTCGATCATCTCCCTCGACTTCGCCATCGCCCAGGTGCCCGGCTGGCAGGTGACGGTCTTCCCGCCCTACTTCGTCGCCGGTGCCGTGTTCGCGGGCTTTGCGATGGTGCTGCTGCTGATGATCCCGGTGCGCAGCTTCTATGGCTTCCAGAGCTACGTCACCATCCGCCACCTCGATGTGATGGCCAAGGTGATGCTGGCCACCGGCATGATTGTGGTCTACGGCTACTTCATGGAGGTGTTCGGCTCGCTCTACAGCAGCAGCAAGTATGAGCAGTACCTGCTCTATAACCGGCTGAGCGGCCCGAGCGCGTGGGCCTACTACGGCCTGCTGTTCTGCAACGCCGTGGCCATCCAGCCGCTCTGGTTCAGGCGCGTGCGCCAGAACATCCCGGCCCTGATGATTATCTCAATGATTATCAGCGTGGGCATGTGGCTGGAGCGCTATGTGATCATCGTGATCTCGCTCCAGCGCGAGTTCCTGCCCTCGTCGTGGGACGTGTACATCCCCACGGTCTGGGACTGGTCGCTCTACCTCGGCACGATCGGCCTCTTCTTCACGCTGACGTTCCTGTTCATCCGCGTGCTGCCGATGATCAACATCTTCGAGATCCGGATGTTTCTACACCAGGAGACGGAGCGGGCACATCGGAACGCAGCTGCTCACGGCCACAGCCACGATCAGGATCACGGCCACGACCACGCGCACAGCCCGGCCTCGGCGGACTAGCCACTAGCTGCGCGAGGGTCAGCTGCCCAGCTGGCCCTCGCACTGGTGAGAGATATGCAAGCATCCAACGAAATCTATGGCGTGATGGCTGAGTTCGATAGCCCAGACTCGCTGCTCGCGGCCGCCAAGCAGGCCAGGGCGGCAGGCTACCGCAAGATGGACGCCTACTCGCCCTTCCCACTTGAGGAAGTGTCGCACGAGGTTATGCCCGGCGACACGGGCGTGCCGCGGATCGTGCTGATCTGCGGCCTGATCGGGGCGTCGACCGGTTTTATCACCCAGTATATCGGCGAGTTTATCGACTACACCTATATTATTGGCGGACGGCCAAACAACATCACCAACTGGGCGTCGATGATCCCGATCACCTTCGAGCTGGGTATTCTCTTCGCCGCCTTTGGCGCCGTGTTCGGCATGCTCGCCCTCAACGGCCTGCCGATGCCCTACCACCCGGTGTTCAACGTGCCGCACTTCGAGCGCGCATCGCAGGACGCCTTCTTTCTCTGTATTGAGTCGGCGGATCCGCTCTTCGACCGCGGGCAGACATCGCAGTTCCTGCGCAGCCTGAAGCCGCTCCAGGTCTCTGAAGTTGCCAACTGAGGATGCTCCGATGCAGACGCTACGCTCGCGCCGCCGCGCCACACTTACTCGGCTCGCCCGCTATGGATGGGTCGGCCTGATGGCGATGCTCCTGGCCGCATGTCACACAGACATGTATAGCCAGCCGAAGTTTAAGACCTACGCCCCCAGCAGCTTCTTCCCCGATGGGCGGTCGTCACGGCCGAATGTGCCAGGCGCCGTGGCGGCGGGGAAGGCGCAGACCGACACCTACCTCTACACCGCGAAGGTGGACGGGGTGGTTGGCGATGTGATGCCCTTCCCGGTGACCGCCGATCTGCTGGCCCGCGGGCAGCAGCAGTTCACGATCTACTGCTCGGTCTGCCACGGCGTGGCAGGGTTTGGGAAGAGCATTGTGGCTGAGCGCGGAGCGCTGGTGCCGGCCAACTTCCACCAGCAGCGCCTGCGCGATGCGCCGATCGGCCACTTCTTCGACGTGATCACCAATGGGGTCTACCGCGGTGATCCGAACAACGGCGGCTACCAGTCGATGTTTAGCTACGCCGCACGTATTACGCCTGAGGATCGCTGGGCGATCGCGGCCTACATCCGCGCCCTGCAGCTCAGCCAGAACGCGACGGTGGACGATGTGCCGCCGGCAGAGCGCGCAGCGCTCGGTAGATAACAGGTAGATCGCTCGGCGCCGGCTGTACCCGGCGCACTAGAAGGCTCTCTGCATGGCAACGACTTCTCTTGCACCCACTAGGGTTCCACAGCTCAGCCGACTGCAGACGATTGGCATCAGCGCGGCTGTGATTGGCATCGCGCTTCTTGCGGTCGGCTACTTCGTCGTCGGCCCCGACCAGTTCTGCCGCTCGTACCTGTTCGGCTTCTACTTTGCGATGAGCTTCGCCCTGGCCTCACTGGGCTTCCTGATGCTTCAGCATCTCACCGGCGGCGCCTGGGGCGTCACCGTGCGGCGTATGCTTGAGGCGGGCGCCCTGGCGATGCCGGTGATGGGCCTGCTGTTCGTGCCGATTGTCCTGGCCACCTTCCCCAGCACGATGGGGATCCTCGGCCTATCGCACCCGCTCTACGAGTGGGCCGACCCGGCCGTCGTGGCCAGCGACCCCGGTATTGCCCACAAGGTACCATGGCTCACGCCGGAGTTCTTCGCCATCCGCGGCGCGATCTACTTCATCCTGTGGAGCAGCCTGGCCCTGATCCTACGGGCCTGGTCGATCCAGCAAGATCGTACCGGCAACGAGGCGATGCGCGCCCGTATGCGCATGCTTAGCGGCATCGGACTGGCCCTGTATGTGATCAGCCTCACCTTCGCCGCCTTCGACTGGACGATGTCGCTCGACCCGCACTGGTTCTCGTCGATGTACGGCGTCCAGTATATGGTGAGCTCGGGCCTGACGATGCTGGCCTTCCTGATGCTGATGTTCACCCAGATCCAGGGCACCGAGATCTTCAAGGCCCACGTGTCGGTCAAGCCCATCCACGATGTCGCGAAGCTGATGCTGGGCTTCACGGTTCTGTGGACGTATGTGACCTACATGCAGTACAACATCATCTGGTCGGGCGATGTGGCTGAGAATACGCCCTGGTACTTCGTCCGTACCCACGGCGGCTGGCTCACGCTGGTGCCGATCCTGATGATCTTCCAGTTCTTCTTGCCCTTCTTCCTGCTGCTCTCGCGGCGCAGGAAGCAGAAGGCGTCCACGGTGGCCCCCATCGCTGCGCTGATCATCATCATGCGCCTGGTCGATCTCTCCTGGATTGTCCTGCCGACCTTCCACGAGAACATCACCCAGGTCAGCTGGACTGACTTCGCCGCGCCCGTGGGCCTGTTGGGCATCTGGCTGGCTGTCTTCGCCTGGAATGTACAGCGCGCCGCGCTCCTACCGCTGAATGACCCGAACATGGAGTGGCTGCACGTTGGAGGTCATTAATGAGCTACCGTTCACGCGCCTATGATCAGGCGCAGCCGCCCAGCGCCCTGCGCATTATGACGGCCCTGCTGGTGTCGTTTGTGGTGATCAGCCTGCTGATCCTGCTCGCGGGCCGCCTGCCCTTCACGCCGACGCCGCTGACGGATTCGAGCACAACTTCGAAGGTGTATGTGGAGCGGGACACCACGCTGCTCACCACCTACGGGAACACGGTCGAGGGGAAGGTGCATATCCCGATCGACCAGGCGATGAAGCTGATCGTTGAGCGCGGCCTGCCCGTGCGCAATAACCCCAGCAAGACGCCGTAGGGCTAACGCCCTCAGAGGCTACATATGGGTGTGCCTAGCAGGCACATGCCGCACTGGTTCTGCTGTGGCGCGGCTACGCCGCGCCACAGCAGAACCAGTTTTTTTGTGGGAAAGCTTCGCTCTCCCACACCCTCAGCATACAGCGTAGCGAATGACCTCGCCCTCCTCACACCGTAGCACGCCGCGCTGAACCAGCAGGTTCAAGTGGGCGATCGTCTCGGCGATGGCGAAGCGGATCTCGTGGGGGCTGTAGCGGGCCATCGCAAAGGTGCGGGCGGCCACCTCGTAGGCGGTGGCGACCGTGCCCACGGCGGCGGCCATCACGCTCAGGCGCTCCTCGTGGTGCCGCCGCAGCTCGATCAGACGCCCGGGCCAGTCCTCGATCAGCCGACCGTGCCCGGGCAGGGCCAGGCGCACGGGGAGCGGCCCAAGGGCCTCCAGCGAGGCCAGATAGCGCCCGAGCGGATCGGGCTCGCTGTTGGGCCACCAGCCAATGTGCGGGGTGATCTTCATCAGCACGTGATCGCCGCAGAGCAGCAGCCCGTCCTCCGCGCAGAAGAAGATCAGGTGCCCATCGCTGTGGCCGGGGGTATGGGTGACCGTGAAGATCCGCCCGCCCATGCGCAGACGATCGCCCGCGCCGACATGGCTCAGCTCGGGGCGAGGCAGCGTGGCGGCCCGCAGCATCTCGACCGCCCCCACGATCGTGCTGGTGAGATCGGCGGGCACGCCGTGGCTGGCGAAGTGGGCCAGGGTCGGCTCCTCTGACCCGGCAGGCAGCCCCCAGACCTCGCGGGTCTGCTCGGCGTCACGCGGGGAGATCATGACGGGGGCCCCGCTGAACTCCTGCAGCCAGCCGGCCATGCCATAGTGGTCGGGGTGGAAGTGGGTCAGCACGATCTGCCTGATGGACCGGGGGCCGATGCCCAGTGCGTCAAACACGGCCCGCCAGACGGACTCGCCGTCGGGCGTATGCAGGCCGGTGTCGAGGATCGTCCAGCCGTCGTCGTCGCGCAGCAGGTAGCAGTTCACGCTGCGCAGGGCGAAGGGCAGGGGCAGCTGGGCCTGCACGACGCCGGGGATGATCTCGCTCACTGGCATGGGTGACACTCCGTAGGGTTGCGAACTGCGAGGCGCTGCCAGTATACCACCGGCGCTGTGCTAGAATGGCCCCGGAATAGTAACGGCGCGATATCTTGCGCCTTCAGAATAGACGCGACATCTTGCGTCTCACAGGGAGAAGCGTGATGACCGACCAGACCAACCCGCCGCCAGGTGCGCGGCGCAACCTTCCACCGTGGCTGCTGCCGGCGGTGATCTTCGCCGCGATCGCCCTGGTGGCCGCCCTGGTAACGCTGGCTCTGACGATGCGGGACCTGCCCCGCGCGAGCAGCGCCGCCCCCGCAGAGCTGCCCACCGGGCACCCCGCCGCCGACGCGACGGCGGCTACGGCCAGCACGGCGCTGCCAGTGGCCCACGGCAGCCTCGACCCGAACGGCCCAAAGGTTGCGCTGATCGGCCTGGCCGATGCCCGCGCCCGCCTGGACGCCGGGACAGCGATCTTCATCGATGTGCGATCCGGCAGCGACTACAGCGCGGGCCATATCCCCGGCGCCGTCACCATCACCGCTAAGGATCTGGACACGCGGATCAGCGCCCTGCCCGCCGGGTCGGTGCTCATCGCCTACGGCGACTCGTCCCGGCCCGACTCCGGCCAGCGCGGCGCGCAGATCTTTATGGATCTGGGCTACCCGACGATGATCGCCCTGGATGGCGGCTTTCAGAGCTGGGAGAAGGCGGGGAACCCGGTGGAGAGGTGAGGCATGATCGACCTGCACATCCACACCACCGCGACGCCGCACCACTCGACGTGGGTGCCTGAGGATCTGGCCGCGACGGCGGCGGCGCGCGGGCTGACGGTGATCGCCGCAGCCGACCACAACACCACGGCGAGCGTGCGCGCCCTCCAGGCGGCCGGCGCTCGCCACGGGCTGCGGGTGATCTCCGGCGTTGAGATCGACAGCGGCTACGGCGGCAAGCTCTGGCACACCCTGGTCTACGGGGCGGACCCGCAGGCGCCAGAGCTGCTAACGCTCTGCGCCGCGGTGTTCGCCCGTAACACCGAGGACGCCCGGCGGCTGTCGGCCGATCTGCCGGGGCGCGGGCTCCGGCTCGCGGGGCTGGGCGATCTCGGGCGCACGCCGAACGTGGCAGATGTGGCGACAGCCCTGGCCGCCCAGAATGATCTGCCCGGGCGGGTCGCCGGCGAGGGCGACGAGGAGGCCGGGATGCGCTACCTGCTCACCGAGCTGCCCGCGGCCTATCGCCCGCCGGGGGTAGGCGAGGTGATCAGCGTGGCCCACCGCCTGGGCGCGCTGGCGGTGCTAGCCCACCCCGGGCGCAGCAAGGGCATCTACGCCGTGCCCGCCGACGCCGGCGACATCGCGGCCCTGGCGGGCGCGGGCCTGGACGGGATCGAGATCTACTACCCGAGCCACAGCGCCGAGACCAGAGCCTTCCTGCTGGGCCAGGCGCGGCAGCACGGCCTGCTGATCTCCGGCGGCAGCGACAGCCACCACCCCGGCCAGAGCCTTGCGGCGATAGCGCCGGATCTGGTGCACGATCTGCTGGGGCGGCTGACATAAGACAGTGCGTAGCGAGGAGATTATGAGCTTAACCGTGCAGCTCACAGCGGATCTCGAGGCCCAGGTGGCCGAGCTAGCGGCCCGCTACGGCCAGCCGGCACGAGTGCTGGCCGAACTGGCCGACGGAGTGTTCGACCCGCTGACAGCCAGGGATCGCATCGGCGAGGCCTGCATGGTGATCCGGCGGCGCAGCGGACGCCTGCTGACCTTTCGCAAAGACATCTACCCGCAGGGGGTGATGCGCCTGCTCACCGGCGGGGTGCGCCCAGGCGAGCGGATTGAGGAGGGCCTGCTGCGCGAGGTGGCCGAGGAGACGAGCCTGGATGTGGCGGTGCGGCGGTTCCTGGCCGTGATCGCCTACCGCGCCCCGCAGACCCCACCCGACACATACGCCTTCCTCACCTTCGCCTTCCTGCTCGACGAGCTGGGCGGCGAGCTGGTCGTGCAGGACCCCGAGGAGCGGGTCGAGGTATTCGGCGAGGCGACGCCCGCCCAGCTCTATGATCTGGCGGAGTTCCTCGCTGGGCTGGATGAGCGGGCCGACCGCAAGATCGGCGGGAGCTGGCGCGCCTGGGGGGCGTTCCGCGCCGTGGCCCACCGCGTGGTGGCCGACCAGCTGCTCGGCCTGGCCGATTCGATTTGACATAGTGACTAAACACTGCTACACTGATGGGGTAAGGGTTGACGCGGCGTGGAGCAGTGGCAGCTCGTCGGGCTCATAACCCGAAGGTCGCAGGTTCGAATCCTGCCGCCGCTACCAATCTGTGTGTGGCTTGCGCGGTGGAACCACCCCGTCCCATCCCGAACCGGGTCGTGAAACATCGCAGCGCCGATCCTACTGGCGGAGCATCCGCTGGGAACCTAGGTCCACGCACAGTACCATCTATCAGGCAGAGCCCGACGAGCGCCGCACGGCATTCGTCGGGTTCTGCTGCGTTATCCGCTGGCAGCTCGGCGCGGCCACGTGAAGATCCCTGGCAGCGCCCAGCCGCAGCTCTCACAGCGTCCGCCCTGCGCCCGCACCGCCGTAGCCGCATTCCCCGCCCGCTCGATCAGCGTCGCGCCGCAGCTTGGGCAGCAGGTGTGCTGGCCAGGGTCGCCGGGGGCGTTACTCGCGTAGAGGTAGCGCAGCCCGGCCGCCCGGCCGATCGCGATGGCCCGCTCGATGTCTAGGGGGTGGGTCGGGGCCACCTCGGCCATGCGGTAGTCGGGGTGGAATCGCCAGAGGTGCCAGGGGATGTCGCGACTCACAGCGGCGAGCCACGCCGCCAGGGCGCGCAGCTCGCCGTCGCTGTCATTGACACCGGGGATGAGCAGGGTCGTCACCTCGACCCATACGCCGCACCGGTGCAGGTGGGCGATGGCGTCGAGCACCGGCTGGAGCCGCGCCCCGCAGACCCGGCGGTAGTAGCCGTCATCGAAGCCCTTCAGGTCGACGTTCGCCGCATCCAGAAGGGGCAGCCCCGCATGTGCGCCCGCTGGCGGCGCGAGCAGATCAATCGCCTCCGGCGTCAGGTAGCCGTTGGTCTTGAAGGCGGTCAGCAGGCCGGCCTGCTTGGCCATGGCCATGATATCGGCGGCGTAGCCGAGGTAGATGCTTGGCTCGTTGTAGGTGAAGGCGATCCCCGTGCAGCCCTGCGCCAGAGCGGCGGATATGATCGACTCGGGCGGCACTAGCGCGTCCTCGGCAGACGGGCGGGCCTGTGAGATGCGCCAGTTCTGGCAGAAGTCGCAGGTCATATTGCAGCCCATGGTGCCCAGCGAGAGCAGCTTTGTGCCCGGCAGCACGTGGTAGAGCGGCTTGCGCTCGACCGGGTCGGCGTGCAGCACGACGGGTCGGCCATCGGCGAGGGAGCGTAGCTCGCCGCCCTGGCTGATGATCGCGCTGCAGACCCCGGTCTGCCCGGTGCGCAGCGCGCAGCGGTGGGCGCAGAGGCCGCAGGTCAGCACGTCGGGCGCGCGCCCGGGCGTTGTCAGGCGGGCGAGCAGGCCGCTCATGTCTTTTCGCCCTGGGCCAGGCGCTGGTAGCAGGCGGCGGCGCGTTGTTCGTCCTTGAGGTAGGCGTAGAAGGCGGCGGCTAGCTCGTACGCGCCGGTCTGCTCAAGCTCGGCCGCGTGTCGCAGGAGATCGCGCTCGAACGAGGCTGCGGGCTGGCCGTCGGCTTTTTTTGTGCCATGGAGGCGCTCTGGCTGGCTGCGCTGCGCGTTGTCTATTAGCGCGGCTGAGTCCGCCTTCTGGCGCAGCTCAGGTTGCGCCGCCTGCGTCGGCAGATCCTCTAGGTCGCTCAGGTCGAGCGGCGGCAGGTCGCTCAGGCGCATCTTAATCCAGCCGACCGGCGCGGGTGCGTCGAGGTGCAGCAGGCTGGCCAAGGGCTGGAACGCGGCCAAGGGCATATCGTAGCGGCGGGCTGGCGTCAGCACGGTGAACATATCTGGCTGGAGGCCGAGGGTCGGGATGAGCAGATCCTGCGGCAGGGCGGGCTGCAAGCACATCCCGCACGGGATCAGCAGCGTCGGCGGCTCGCTGCGGGTGAGGGGGGCCCCGAGCGGCAGCCCGCTCAGCTCGTCGTGATCGGCGGCCAGCACCAGGGCGATCCCGTCGCCCAGTGCGATCCGGGCGTGGGCAAAGAGCGGCCCCGGCAGGTGGCGGACGATCCGCTGGAGGCGCGCGATCGCCGGCGCATCGAGCAGCAGCCCGTGGACGGCCCCGCTGCCCGATGTGCGGCACCGCAGCTCTAGCCGGAGCCGCAGTCCCTCGGGCGACCGCGTGCTCTGACCGACGCTCACCGGGGCGTTGATCACCACCTTGGTGATCTGCTGCATGGTGGTGCGCGGGGCGGGCGCGGCGATCACCGCCGTGCCCCAGGGGTCGCCGGCCAGAATGAGCAGGCTGTGGTCTGGCAGCAGATCCTGCACGTGGGGCAGGTGGAGCGGCGTGCGCTGGCCCCAGGCGACCAGCGCGCGCCGCGCCGGCTCGCGCTCCAGGTCGGCTGGCTCCAGGGCGTCGCATAGGAGCGTGGTGGCGGGCAGGCGGCGCAGGAAGTCGCAGACAAAGCGCGGCGGCGGGCGCAGCTCGGCGGCGCTGACGATATCGAAGAGCGCCGCCGAGCGGGCCTGCCCGCCCCGCCGCCAGCTCAGAAAGCGCACCCCGTAGGCCATGCCGTGGCGCTGCACATAGCCGGCGATCAGCGCGGCCATGCGCCGGTCGGTCAGTAGGCTGAGGGTGTTCGGCGTCGGCTCGGGGGCTGGCTGGAGCGGCACGTGCAGCAGGGCCTCAAGCAGCGGGGTCGGCTGGGCGTCCGGCGTGAGTGTCGGCTCGCCCGGTCGCAGCAGCGCCCTGCCGTCGGCGGGGGGGCTGCCCCCGACATCGCAGCCGTGGGGCGCGGCGGGGTTGGCGTAGGCCACAAAGATCTGCCCGTCGCCGACATAGAGCATGGCCCGGCTCGCTCTCAGGCGGGCGGCCTCCAGCGCCCCCTGCACCCCGTCGTAGAACTGTGATGGGGCCGCCATCTCGGGCGGCGGGGTGAGTAGGATGAGCGCCGGGCCGCCAGCGGACGTCTCAAGGGTCACGCCGTCGCTCATGTCAATGATCTGGGAGAGTGCGACCAGGAGTCTCACCAGCTCTTGCTCGCCCTGAACCATCACAACGCCCTGGGTTCCGACGACCACCCCGCGCTGGTCGCGGCGCAGCCCGGCGTAGCCCGGTGCCTCGCTGTGCTCCAGCGTGCGCAGCACCAGTGAGGGCGGTGCGCACGCTGGAGCGGACGGCTGCCACAGGCGGGCGGGCAGCGCTGCGAGCGTTGTCGGATTGACGGACGCGAAGCGGATTCTGGTCTGCTTGTTAGGCTTGCGCTTGTCATCGCTCATCTGGGGCCTCGCTGTACGAAGCGTGCGGCGGCATGTCAGCTTCTTCCGGGGCCTCGGCCTGATCGGCCAGATCGGCGGCGAGTACCTGCGCCAGCCACCGGTTGTCGATCGCCAGGGCCGCCTCCTTGTAGCGCATCGCCACCTCACGCCAGCGCGCGAGCTGTCCGGCGTCCTCCAGTAGTCGCAGCGCCTGGCCGTAGCCTTCCTGCATGCGGTCCTGTCGCCCCACCGCGGCGCCCCAGGCCCCCAGGGCCGCCCAGGCCTCGGCGCTGGCTGGCGTCGGTGGCAGAGTGTCGAGCTGCGCCAGCCCGGCCCGGTAGTGCGCCTGGCCCTGCTCCAGGCCCTCGGCCTGGGCCAGCTTGAGGCGAAGGGTGGCCTGCGCTGCCGGCAGCGCTGCCGCAGCCAGCGCCTGCTCCAGCAGCGGCACGGCTTCCGCATTCCGCCCCAGGCCAAGCAGGAGCGCCGCCAACCCGGCATCGTCATGAAGCAGGCGGAGGCAGACCATGGCGCGCTCGGGCATGCGGGCGTGGGTGAAGCAGTCGAGGGCCGCCTGGGGCTGATTCGCCGCCAGAAACGCCTCCCCAGCCGCCGGCAGGTCTCCTAGAAACAGATAGCGCCGCGCCGCATCGGCGCTGGTCGCCAGGCTGCCGAATCTGGACAGCACCGTGGCGGCCGCCCGCAAGTCGCCCATGTGCTCGTAGCACTCCACGGCCCGCTGTAGGTAGTATGTGTGTGGCATGTGTCGCTGGGTCATGGTGATACCCCCAAAGTCTACATCTGCGCCAGCGAAGCTAGCACAATCAGATCTATCGTTTTTCGGTGGCCTGCGGCTATTGGCGCTCCCTCTGGCGATGGCGGATCTCCTCGGGCGTGAGCGTTGCGGGGATCTGCTCGGTCGAGTCGATGCCGGCGTCCTCGATCAGGGGCCGGCGGAATAGGCGCCCGGCGATCGCCCGCGCGATCTTATTGTGGTACTCCTCGGACGCGGCGCGGTCGCCGTCGTCGATCAGGAGCTCCTCGATCTGGCCGGTGTCCTGGTTAAAGCGGAAGCGGATGGTGATGGGTTGTCGCTCGCTCATCGCAGGCCTCCTCAGATTCGCGCGACGAGGTCGATGATCGCGCCGTGCTCCTCGTCCTGGATGACTAGGCCGCCGCCCTCGCTGACTAGGCGGATGATCGCCCGGCGGTAGGTTTGGCCGAGGAGCGCGCCGATCACCGCATGGACACGATCCTCCGACTCGCGCAGCAGCGCGTCGAGCTGATCATCGAGGATGGCCTGTCGGCGCTCAGCCTGCTCGCGCAGGCGGGCCTGGGCCTGCGCGCGGGCCTGAGCCTCGGCCTTGGCGTGGGCCTCGGCGTCGAGCAGCTC
>JBAXES010000066.1:0-11749 GCA_037140315.1 Chloroflexales bacterium | reverse complement strand
GCCGAGGCGAGCAGGGCGACGCCGAGGGCCGACCCGCCGAGCTTCCTGCCGATCATGTGCGTTCTCCTCTTCTGCTGAGCATCTGCCACGATTTGCCTGCGGCCCTCACCCTGCGACCCTCACCCCCCGTCCCCCTCTCCCGCACGCGGGAGAGGGGGACGGGGGGTGAGGGCCTTTTTGCCCTACCCTCCGATGGCCGCCGCCAGGGACTCATCGAGGATAGCGAGGGCGGTGTCGAGCAGGGCGTCCTCGATCGTCAGCGGCACCAGGATGCGGATCACATTCCCGTGCAGCCCGGCCTTGAGCAGGATCAGGCCGCGCTCGCGGGCGTCGGCCACCACGCGGTCGGCGATATCGGCGGCGGGCTCGCGGCTGTCGCGGTCGCGCACCAGCTCCAGGGCGGTCATCGCGCCGAGGCCGCGGGCCTCGCCGACCTGCGGGTGGCGGGCCTGGAGTGCGCGCAGGTGACCCATCAGGCGGCGGCCGAGGCGCTCGGCCCGCTCAAGCAGGTGCTCCTGCTCAAAGATGTCGAGCACGGCCAGGGCAGCGGCGCAGGCCAGCGGGTTGCCGGCGTAGGTGCCGCCGAGGCCGCCGGGGTTGGGGGCGTCCAGCACCTCGGCGCGACCGATCACGCCGGAGAGCGGCAGGCCCCCGGCCATACTCTTGGCGACGGTGATCATATCGGGGATCACGCCGGAGTGCTCGATGGCGAAGAGCTTGCCGGTGCGCCCGAACCCGCTCTGGATCTCGTCGGCGATCAGCAGGATGCCGGCGCGGGCGGTGATCTCGCGCAGGGCGTGCAGGAAGCTGGCGGGCGCGGGCACAAACCCGCCCTCGCCGAGCACCGGCTCGATGATCACCGCCGCCACGCGGTCGGCCGACACCTGCTGATCGAACAGATCCTGGAGCGCCTCGATGGCGCGCTCGGTGTCCCAGCCGCGGTACTCGTAGGGGAAGGGCGCATGGTAGACCTCGGGGGCGAAGGGGCCGAAGTTCTGGCGGTAGGGATTCGTCTTGCCGGTGAGGGTCATGCCGAGCAGGGTGCGCCCGTGGAAGCTGCTGGTGAAGGCCACCACGCCGGGGCGACCGGTGGCGGCGCGGGCGATCTTGACCGCGTTCTCCACCGCCTCGGCCCCGGTCGTCAGGAAGATCGCCTTCTTGGCGAAGTCGCCGGGGGCCAGGGCGCTCAGCCGCTCGGCCAGGCGGATGTAGGGCTCGTACATGGCCACCTGGAAGCATGTGTGGCTGACCTGGTCGAGCTGGGCCTTCACCGCCTGCACGACGCGGGGGTGGTTGTGGCCCACGTTGAGCACGCCGATGCCGCCCACAAAGTCGATATACTCCTTGCCGTCGACATCCCAGAGCCGCGCGCCCTCGGCCCGGCTGACAACGATCGGGTGGGCGTTGCCAAGGCCGCGCGGGATGTGGGCGGCGCGCGCCGCGAGCAGATCCTGAGTGTGCGTGGTCAGTTCAGGCATGGGCAGTTCCTTGCCATGTCAGTTGTTCTTCGGCATTGTCCGTAGGTGCGCAGACGCTGCGCCTATGTTTCAACAGATCACGTGGGATGCGCCTATTCTAGCAGCATCCGGGCTGGCGCGCTAGATCCCCACTTGGGCCACCAGGGCTGTTGCAACGATCTCCATGTGTGCGGTTCGACCCGACGCCAGCACGCCGGTAGGACATAGCATAGCGCACGCGGGGCCGCGTTGCACAGACGACCCCAGTTCACGTGCTTGCCGATTCAGGGTTTGCCAGCAGTATCTTGCAAAGTCACCCTCCGACCCTCACCCCCAACCCCTCTCCCTCAAGGGGAGAGGGGAGTATATCGCTTCCTAGCGAGGAATACCCCCCCTCTCCCGCTCAGGGAGCGGGGGCTGGGGGGTGAGGGCTGCCCGGCGATCAAACGACGTTGCCACAGCCCCACTTGGGCCACGCCCAAGCCCCACCAAATAGCATAGGGGGCTGACAGCCCCGCTGTCAGCCCCCTATGCTATCGCTGTCGGATGCGGCGAAGCCGCGGCCTAGTCGGCGCTGGCCGTCGCCTTGGCCGGGTCGTTCATCTGCTGGCCCTCGCGCTTGCTCTGCCAGATCGCCCAGACCAGGGCGATAAAGCAGCAGAGCATAGCCGCCAGCACCGTCGGGTTGCCGGGCTTAATCGTCACCACGATCGGGGCGATGATCAGGGCCACCAGGTTGATCACCTTGATCATCGGGTTGAGGGCCGGGCCGGCGGTGTCCTTCAGCGGGTCGCCGACGGTGTCGCCGACGACTGCGGCCTTGTGGGGCTCGCTGTGCTTGCCGCCGTAGTTGCCCTCCTCGATATACTTCTTGGCGTTATCCCATGCCCCGCCGGCGTTCGACTGGAAGACCGCCATGAGCTGGCCGGCGAGGATGATCCCGGCCAGGAAGCCGCCGAGGGCCTCGACGCCGAGCAGGAAGCCGACCAGGATCGGCACCATCACCGCGATCACGCCCAGGCTCAGCAGCTCCTTCTGGGCCGCCGCGGTGGAGATCAGCACTGCGCGGGCGTAGTCGGGCAGCACCTTGCCCTCCATCAGGCCGGGGATGCGGAACTGCCGGCGCACCTCGTTGACGATCTGGGCGGCGGCGCGCGACACGGCGCGGATTGTCAGCGCCGAGAACAGGAAGGGCACCGCGCCGCCGATCAGCAGGCCGATGAAGACGCTCGGCGAGGCCACGTTGATGCCGGTCAGCACCACCACATCCTTGGCGCCCTCGGCGATCATCTGGGCCTGCGCCTTGCCCACATCGGTCAGGTAGGAGCCGAACAGGGCCACGGCCGCGATCACGGCCGAGCCGATCGCGATGCCCTTGGTGACAGCCTTGGTGGTGTTGCCCACCGCGTCGAGGTCGTCCATCACATTGCGGGCGTTCTTGTCGAGCCCGGCCATCTCGCCGATACCGTTGGCGTTATCGGAGATCGGCCCGAAGCTGTCCATCGAGATGGTGTTGCCGGTGAGCAGCAGCATGCCGATGCCGGTGAGCGAGACGCCGTAGAGCACGGCGGTGAACTGGGTGGCGGCGGGCTCGCCGGCGTAGATCAGCACCGAGCTGAGGATGGAGCCGGCGATCACCAGGACGGCCCACACGCTGCTCTCCATGCCCAGGGCCAGGCCGGAGAGGATGTTGGTGGCCGCGCCGGTCTGCGAGGCCTTCGAGGTCTCCTTCACCGGGCTGAAGTGCGTGCTGGTGAAGTACTCGGTGAGCTTATCGAGCGCGATCGCCAGGACGATGCCGGAGAAGGTGGCCAGGAAGGGCCGCCAGTCCACAATGTGGGTGGTCGAGTCGGCCATAAAGAAGGGCGTCGCGGCGGCGCACGCCACCACGGCCAGCCCGGCGGCCAGGTAGAAGCCGCGGTTCATGGCGGCCATGGCGTTGCGGCGCTTCTCGTCGGTGCTGACGATGCTGTTGCCGATCACCGAGGCGATCACGCCGATGGCCCGCAGCACCAGCGGGAAGATGATGAAGCGCAGGTCGTACTTGCCATCGCCGATCGTGCCGGCGACCGCGTCGCCCAGCACGAGGCCGAGGATCAGCGCCGAGACCAGCGTGACCTCGAAGCTCTCGAACACATCGGCGGCCATACCGGCGCAGTCGCCCACGTTATCGCCCACGAGGTCGGCGATCACGGCGGCGTTGCGCGGGTCGTCCTCGGGGATGCCGGCCTCGACCTTGCCAACCAGGTCGGCGCCGACATCGGCGGCCTTGGTGTAGATGCCGCCGCCCACGCGCATAAAGAGGGCGATCAGCGAGCCGCCGAAGCCGAAGCCGAGCAGGGCGTCGGGGGCGGCGATGCCGAAGACGATGAAGATCAGGGTGCCGCCGAGCAGGCCCAGGCCCACCGTGAGCATGCCCGTCACCGAGCCGGACTTGTAGGCCACCTGCATGGCCTGGTTGTAGCCCTTGCGCGCGGCGGCCGCCACCCGCACGTTGCCCTCGACGGCCACGTTCATGCCGACGAAGCCGACCGTGTAGGAGAACATCGATCCCATCAGGAAGGCGATCGCCCGCCCGATCGCGACCCAGAGTGTGGCAGCCTCTTTGCTGCCGAAGCGCTCAACCGCCTCAAAGGTCGGCGGGATCACAAACACACTCGCGCCGAGCACGAAGGTCAGAACGGCGATCAGGATGGCGATCGTGCGGAACTGCTGGCTCAAGTAGGCGTTTGCGCCCGACTTGATGAAGCCCCACACCTCCTGCATCTTCGCGGTACCCTTATCCTGAGCCAGGATCTGGCCTCGCAGGATAAACGCGTAGACGATCCCGAGGATCGAGATGATAAGGACGGCGAACACTGCGGCCTGCTGAAGTGAGTCTAGCCCCTGCATAACACAACCCCTTCGTTGTCCAATTAAGACAGGTGATGGCTGGGCAATTATACCCCCTCTTCTTCAACTCTTTGCAGCCACTACGGCCAGCGCGAAGTGAAATAATCTTTACGCCAGCGAGACATTTCGAAATAATTGCCTCACCCGTATGTCTCCAGGAGGCGCTTCGCAGCCGCGAGGAAGGCGTCGCCGACGGCCCCGTCGGTGACGCGGTGGTCGAAGGTGAGCGAGAGGTAGGCCATGGGCTTGATGGCGATGGCGTCCACGCCGCCGTGGCTCAGCACCACCGGCCGCTTCACGATGGCCCCGACGCCAAGGATGCCGGCCTGGGGCTGGTTGATGATCGGGGTGGCGAAGAGGCTGCCGGTGGTGCCGTGGTTGGTCAGCGTGAAGGTGCCGCCCTGGGTCTCGTCGGGGCGCAGGTGGCGCGAGCGGGCGCGCTCGGCCAGGTCGCCCAGTCCGCGGGCGAGGCCGAGCAGGCTGCGCTCGTCGGCGTCGCGCAGCACGGGCACGATCAGCCCCTCGTCGAGCGACACCGCCACGCCGATATGCATGCGCCGGTAGACGGTGACGCCCTCGGGGCCGAAGCTGCCGTTCAGCACGGGGGCCGCCCGCAGGCCGGCCAGGGCGGCCTGGACGAAGTAGGGCGTGAAGGTGAGCCGCACGCCCTGGGCCGCGAATGCGTCCCGGCTGGCGGCGCGGTGGGCCAGCACGCGGCTCAGGTCCACCTCGATCACGGCGGTGACGTGGGGCGCGGTGCGGACGGACTGCTCCATGTGCTCGGCGATCGCCCGGCGCATCGGGGTGAGCGGGACGAGCTCTGAGTCAATGGTGAATGGTGAATGGTGAATGGTGAATGCAGGCGCTGGCGCGGGCGCTGGTTCGGGCGTCGGGGGCGGGGTGGGCGCGGCCTGCCGGGACTCGATAGCGCGCAGCACGTCCTGCTTCGTCACCCGGCCGCCCTGGCCGCTGCCGGCGATCTGGGCTGGGTCGAGGCGGTGCTCGGCCACCAGGCGGGCCACCACCGGCGAGAGGAAGGCGTTGTGGCGGTCTGGGGGCGCGGCCACAGGCGCGGCCACGGGGGCCGCAACAGGCGCAGGGGCAGCCGCCACCCCATCCGCCGCGCCGATGCGGGCGAGCACCGCGCCGACCCGCACCGTCTCGCCCTCGGCCACAACCAGCTCCAGGATGGTGCCGGAGACCGGCGCGGGCACCTCGGTGTCGACCTTATCGGTGACAACCTCCAGCAGGGGCTCGTACTTCTGCACCGTCTCGCCGGGCCGCTTCAGCCAGCGCCCGACGGTGCCCTCGGTGACGCTCTCGCCGAGCTGGGGCATCGTGATCTCTGTGGTCATAGCGTGGCCACTTCCTTGAAAAAGGGGAGGGTTCAGAGAGGGCGAAGCCCTCCCTGGCCCTCCCTAATAGGCTGCGAGGCGGCGCATGGCCGCGGCGATCTTCTCGGGGCTGGGCATAAAGGCGTCCTCAAGCGGCTTGGCGAAGGGCATGGCGGGCACGTCGGGGCCGCCGAGGCGCATCACCGGGGCGTCGAGGTGCTCGAAGGCGTGCTCGGCGATCAGGGCGGCGACCTCGCCGCCGAAGCCGCCGGTGAGGTTGTCTTCGTGGACGATCAGGGCCTTGCTGGTGCGGCGCACGCTGGCCAGGATGGCCGCAGTGTCCAGGGGGCGCAGGGTGCGCAAGTCAACCACCTCGACGCTGACGCCCTCGGCGGCGAGGCGCTGGGCGGCGTCCATGCAGTAGTGGAGCATCAGGCCGTAGGCGAAGACGCTCAGGTCCTCGCCGGGGCGCTTCACATCGGCCGCGCCGATCGGCACGCGGTAGTCGTCGTCGGGCACCTGGCCCTTGATCAGGCGGTAGGTCTTCTTATGCTCCAGGAACAGCACCGGGTTAGGGTCCTCGATGGCGCTCTTCAGCAGGCCCTTGGCGTCATAGGGCGTGGCGGGCGCGACCACCTTCAGGCCGGGCACGTGGGCGAAGAAGGCCTCGATGCTCTGGCTGTGGTAGAGGGCGCCGTGGATGCCGCCGCCGTAGGGTGCGCGGATCACCATGGGCACGGCCCAGTCGCCGTTGGAGCGGTAGTGGACGCGGGCGGCCTCCTGGACGATCTGGTTGAAGGCGGGGGCGATAAAGTCGGCGAACTGGATCTCGGCGATCGGCAGGCTGTTATTCATCGCCGCGCCGACGCAGGCCCCGACGATGGCGCTCTCGGCGAGGGGCGCGTCGATCACCCGGCCGGGGTACTTTTCGAGCAGGCCCTCGGTGACGCGGAAGACCCCGCCGCGGCGGCCGACATCCTCGCCGAGCACGAAGACCCGCACATCGTGGGCCATCATCTCGTCGATGGCCTGGCGGATGGCCTCAAGGATGTTGATCTCAGGCATACACGATCCTAAGCTTCATATAATAAGGAGGGGAAGTTTCAGGGAGGGCGAGCCCTCCCTGGCCCTCCCGCGCGCCATCCCGGCAGGGTTTTAGGGCGGCAGCCCTATCGTGCGTACACGTGGTCGAAGAGCGTCTCGGGCTCGGGCAGGGCGGCCCGCTCAGCCTGCTCGGTGGCGGCGTCCACCTCGGCGGCGATCGCCTGGAGCAGGGCGCGCTCCTCGTCCTCTGAGATCAGCGCGCGCTCGTGCAGGTAGGCGCTGAAGCGGGCGACCGGGTCGTGCTGGCGCATAGAGTGCAGCTCGCGCTGCGAGCGGTAGGCGCGGTCGTTATCGTCGGAGCTGTGGGCGGTGAGCCGCACCACGCGGGCCTCGATCAGGGTCGGCCCGGCCCCGGCGCGGGCGCGCTCGACGGCCCGGCGGGTCACCTCATACATCGCCAGGGCGTCGGTGCCATCCACGCAGATGCCGGGGATGCCGTAGGCGGCGGCGCGGTCGGCCACGCTGCCCACGGCCATCTGCATGCGCTGGGGCACGCTGATCGCGTACTCGTTATTCTCACACTGGAAGATGGCCGGGAGCTTATGCACGGCGGCGAGGTTGATGCCCTCGTGGAAATCGCCCTGGCTGGTGGTGCCCTCGCCGAACGATGTCCATGCCACCGCGTCGCCGCCGCGGATCTTCTCGGCGAGCGCGACCCCGGCGGCGTGCGGGATCTGCGTGCCCACCGGGCTGGACTGGGTGACAATGCGCAGGCGGCGGCTGGAGTAGTGGGCCGGCATCTGGCGCCCGCCGGAGCTAGGGTCGGCGGCGCGGGCGAAGAGGGCCAGCATCACCTCGGCGGGGGTTACGCCCATGACCAGGGCGGTGCCGAGGCCGCGGTAGTAGGGCAGGGTGAAGTCTCTGCCCCGGACGAGGGCGAAGGCGGCGCCGACCTGGGCGGCCTCGTGGCCCTGGCAGGAGATGACGAACGGGGCCTTGCCGGCGCGGTTGAGCAGCCACATGCGCTCGTCGATGGCCCGGGCGAGCAGTATGAAGCGGAACATCTCGCGCAGGGCGGCCGGGGGCAGGCCCGGGTCAGCGGTGGGGACAGCATCCTGCGGCGCGCACTCCATCGAGACTGCCATCGCTCTCCTCCTCGAGAATCAGCGGCAAAGAAAACCCGGCGCGGCGGCGCCGGGGCGAATGGGTGTGTCTGCGGCCCGCCGTTACCAGCGGGCCGGACGCACCCATCGGCTCCGTCGCCATTGACGGTGCTTCATAGCTGAAGTCTATCACACCTCGCAGGGATTTGCATAGGCGCCCCAGGGCTGGTGCAAAGTCACCTCCCGGAGGGGGTGTGGGGGCGGCTTCGCCGCCCCCACGTTATTTTTTTGTCAGGTTTGGGCGGCTTCGCCGCCCAAACCTGACAAAAAGCGGGGTCTGGGGCGCAGCCCCAGGGACTTTGCACGAGCCCTGATAGGCGCCCCGCCGGGATCACGAGAGTTTACCCTTCAGGGCGGGAAGCCCAGCAGCTTTAGCACCAATACCTTGCAAAGACACCGTTGGCAAACTTGGCCCGGTTGCGTGATACTATGGAGCGACGTGACCAGCTGGCGCAGGCAGCACGGAGGAGGGCGCAATGTCGCTGAAACCGCAACCATCGCGGCCGATGCCCGAGGAGCGGACTGATAGCCTGGCCATCCACACCCGCGCCCGCCGGCTCAACCGCATGGAATTGGTGGTTGAGACCCTGCGCCTATGACGGGCAGGTGGCCACAGCGACCGAGAAGGCGGAAGTATCAACACGGGTGGAGGCATCTCTTTCGCTCCACCCGAGCGCAGTATGCTGCGCCTCGGGTGAGTTTGCCAACGGTGTCTTTGCAAGGTATTGGCCCTAAAACCCGCCCCCCTGCGGTATCATACTGACAACGCTACAACATACCATGAGGAGGCCGCTGATGTCCCCCTATACCCCCGCTCCATCGGACAAGTTCACCTTCGGCCTGTGGACCGTCGGCAACGTCGGGCGCGACCCCTTCGGCGAGCCGGTGCGCAGGCCGCTCTCGCCGGTCGAGATCGTCCACCTGCTGGCCGAGGCCGGGGCCTGGGGCGTCAACTTCCACGACAACGACCTGGTGCCGATCGACGCCGCCACCGCCGAGCGCGACCGGATCGTCAGAGACTTCAGGGCCGCCCTCAGCGCCACCGGCCTGGTCGTCCCGATGGCGACGACGAACCTTTTCAGCGACCCGGCCTTCAAGGACGGGGCCTTCACTAGCAACGATCCGCAGGTGCGGGCCTACGCCCTGCACAAGACCATGCGCGCGATCGACCTGGGCGTCGAGTGCGGCGCGAGCACCTACGTCTTCTGGGGCGGGCGCGAGGGCGTAGAGACCGACGCCGCCAAAGATCCAGTTGAGGCGCTCAGGCGCTTCCGCGAGGCGATCAACTTCCTCTGCGCGTATGTGCGGGGCCAGGGCTACAAGCTGAAGTTCGCCCTGGAGCCCAAGCCCAACGAGCCGCGCGGCGACATCTACCTGGCCACCGTCGGCCACGCCCTGGCCTTCATCGCCACCCTCGACACCCCCGAGATGGTCGGGGTCAACCCTGAGGTGGCCCACGAGACCATGGCCGGGCTGAACTTCCTGCACGGCGTGGCCCAGGCCTGGGAGGCCGGCAAGCTCTTCCACATCGACCTGAACGACCAGGTGGTGGGCCGCTACGACCAGGACTTCCGCTTCGCCGCCGTCAACCTGAAGTCGGCCTTCTTCCTGGTGAAGTTCCTCGAGGACGTGGGCTACGCCGGGCCGCGCCACTTCGACGCCCACGCCTACCGCACCGAGAGCTACGACGGGGTGAGGGCCTTCGCGCGCGGCTGTATGCGCTCCTACCTGATCCTCAAGGAGAAGGCCCGCCAGTGGAACGCCGACCCCGCGATCACGGCCCTGCTGGCCGAGATCAGCGCCGGCGACCAGGTGCCGATCACCTACAGCGCCGAGGCCGCCGCCGCCCTCAAGGAGCGCGAGTTCGACCGCGCCGCCCTCGGCGCGCGCGGCCTGCCCTACGAGCAGCTCGACCAGCTGACGGTGGAGCTGCTGCTGGGCGCGCGATAATGTTGAATGCTGAATGCTGAATGCTGAATGTTGAATGTTGAACATTCAGCATTCAGCATTGGAGTACAGCCATGCCATACCTTTTAGGCCTCGACATCGGCACCTCGGGTGCCAAGGCCCTCCTCTGCGACGACGCGGGCCGGGTGGTGGCCAGCGCCACCGCCGAGTACCCGCTGAGCCAGCCGCGCCCGCTCTGGAGCGAGCAGGACCCCGCCGACTGGTGGGCCGGCGCGCGCGCGGCCCTGCGCGCCGCCCTGGCCCATGCCGCCGTCCCCGCCGGCCAGATCGCCGGCCTGGGACTGACCGGCCAGATGCACGGCGCGGTCTTCCTCGACGCCCAGGACCAGGTCATCCGCCCGGCCATGCTTTGGAACGACCAGCGCACCGCCGAGGAGTGCGCCGAGATCACCGGGCTCGTCGGCGCCGAGCGGCTGGTGGCGATCACCGGCAACCCGGCCCTGACCGGCTTCCAGGCCCCCAAGATCCTCTGGCTTCGCCGCCACGAGCCCGCGGCCTACGCGCGGGTCGCCCGCGTCCTGCTGCCCAAGGACTATATCCGGCTCCTGCTCACCGGCGACTACGCCACCGACGCCGCCGACGCCGCCGGCACGCTGCTGCTCGACCTGCGCGCCCGCGGCTATAGCGCCGAGGTGCTGGAGCGGCTGGAGATCCCAGAAGCCTGGCTGCCGCAGGTCTACGAGGGGCCGCAGATCACCGGCCGGCTGCGCGCCGCCGTGGCCGGGGAGCTGGGCCTGCCCGCCGGGCTGCCGGTGGCGGCCGGCGGCGGCGACAACGCGGCCGCCGCCGTGGGCACCGGCGTGGTGCGCGCCGGGGTGGTGAGCAGCAGCATCGGCACCTCGGGCGTGCTCTTCGCCCACAGCGACGCGCCCGCGCTCGACCCGCAGGGCCGCCTGCACGGGTTCTGCCACGCCGTGCCCGGCCAGTACCACCTGATGGCCGTGACGCTCAGCGCCGGCGGGGCCCTCCAGTGGCTGCGCAACAGCCTGCGCGCCATCGCCCCGCAGCTCAGCTACGCCGAGCTGTCAGCGCTGGCTGCCGCAGCGCCCCCGGGCGCCGCAGGGCTGCTATTCACGCCCTACCTGAGCGGCGAGCGCACCCCGCACCTCGACCCGCTGGCCCGCGCGGCCTTCGTCGGGCTGACTGCGCGCCACGGACTCGGGCACATGGCCCGCGCGGTGATGGAGGGCGTGGTCTTCTCCCTGCGCGACGGGCTGGAGATCATGCGCGGGCTGGGGGTGCCGGCGGATGAGATCCGGGCCACCGGCGGCGGGGCGAGGAGTCCGCTGTGGCTCCAGCTCCAGGCCGATATCTACGGTGCCCCGGTGGCCACCATGTCCGCCGAGGAGGGCCCGGCCTACGGCGCGGCCCTGCTGGCCGGCGTGGGCGCGGGGGTCTTCGCCGATGTGGCCGAGGCAGTGGCCACATGCGTGCGGGTGGCCGGCGTCACCGCGCCGACCACGGCCGACGCGGCGGCCTACGCCGAGGCGTACGTCGCGTACCGCCAGGTGTACCCGGCGCTCAAGACCTTCATATAGTTGGCTACCATTGCCAGCGAAGCTGGCAATGGTAGCCAACTATATGACTATACGCGCCGCCGACGAAATAGACGCCGCAGCCCGCCGGCCCGCGGGCGACGCCGGCGCACCGCCGCCGGGCCGAGATCGCGCACCAGGCTCATCTGCTCGATCACCAGGTGCGCGATCTCGGCCGAGCCGTCGCGCGGCACCGAGGCGGCCAGCCGCTCCAGCGTCGCGGCATAGCGCTGCGGGTCCTCCAGGTCGCTCACCGCGCCCACGATCCGCTCGGTGGTCGGACAGAACACCCCCAGCTCATAGTTCAGCACAAAGTCAATGTTGCCCTGCTCCTGCATGCCCACCGCCTCGGTGAG
>JBAXES010000065.1:0-11869 GCA_037140315.1 Chloroflexales bacterium | reverse complement strand
CGCGCACCACATAGATCTGCTTGTGCTGGGTCTCGTAGTAGGTTCGCATCAGCAGCTCGCCCATCAGGCCGATGCCGATGAACTGCACGCCCAGGATGATCAGCAGCACGCCGAGCAGCAGCAGCGGCCGCGCGCCGATGTCGGCGTTGTAGGCGATCTTGGTGAAGGCCAGGTACAGGCTGATCCCGAAGCCGGCCAGTATCGAGATCAGGCCCCACAGGCCGAAGATCTGCATCGGCCGGGTGGAGTACGAGAGCAGAAAGCGCACCGTGATCAGGTCGAGCAGCACGCGCACGGTGCGGCTGATCCCGTACTTCGATGTGCCGTAGCGCCGCGGCTCGTGGTGGACCGGCATCTCGGTCACCGCCACGCCCTGCCACGAGGCCACCGCCGGGATGAAGCGGTGCAGCTCGCCATACAGGTTGATGTTCTTCACCACGTCGGCGCGGTAGACCTTCAGCGAGCAGCCGTAGTCGTGGAGGTGAACGCCGGTCACCCAGGAGATCAGCCGGTTGGCGATCATCGAGGGCAGCTTGCGGTTGATAAACGCGTCCTGGCGCCGGGCACGCCAGCCGCTCACCACATCGAAGCCCTCGCCCGCGCGGGCCAGCAGCATCGGGATGTCGTCCGGGTCGTTCTGCAGGTCGGCGTCGATGGTGACGATATAGTCGCCGCGGGCGCGGTCGAACCCGGCGGCGAAGGCGGCCGTCTGCCCGAAGTTGCGCCGGAATCGCACCACGCGCAGGCGCGGGTCGCCGGCGGCCAGCTCGCTCAGCAGGGCGAAGCTGCCGTCGCGCGAGCCGTCGTCCACGGCCAGGATCTCGTAGGCGTGGCCGTAGCGCGCCAGCGCCGTGGTCAGCTTGATGTAGAGGTGCGGGATACTATCCTCTTCGTTGTAGATCGGCACAACGATTGAGAGTGAGGGCGATACGCCACCGGCCAGGGCAGCCGGGCGCTCGGGTGTGTCAATAGCGACGGTAGGCATAGGTGCTCCAGCATAACGACCTGGTATCAGACAGACTGCCGCTATTGTACGCGAACGAGCCATCTTGTCATATGCCGTCATTGGTCTATTGTAGCCTACCGCCAGCACCGCTGCCCGCCCGCGCCGTAGGAACATAGTCCCTTTTAGCGTGCGGCGCAGCCCTCGTAGACCCGCAGGGTCTCCAGGGCGGTGCGCCGCCAGCTGAACTCGCGCGCCCGGCGCAGCCCGCGCTCGCGCAGGTCGCGGCGCAGGGCCGGCTGGCTCAGCAGGCGCACCAGGCCCCCGGCGATCGCGATCGAGCTGTACGGGTCAACCGTCAGGGCGGCGTCGCCCACCACCTCGGGCAGGCTGCTGGCGTAGGCGCAGAGCACCGGCGCGCCACAGGCCATCGCCTCAAGCGGCGGCAGGCCGAAGCCCTCGTAGTACGAGGGGAAGGCGAACACGGCGGCCCCGCTGTAGAGGGCCGGCAGGTCGGCGTCGTCCACATTGGGCAAGAAGCGCACGCGCGCGCCGAGGCCACGCTCGGCCACCAGCTGGCGGGCCGCCGGGTGCTTGGCGTCCTCGTGCCCGGCCAGGATGAGCTGCGCCGCGCCGACCGGCCCGGACGGGTCGGCCCCCGCGCCGGCCTGCTCCCAGGCCTGGATGAGCCGCTCCAGATTCTTGTGCGGCTTGTTCGAGCCCAGGTAGAGCACATACGACTCGGGCAGGCCATAGCGCGCGCGGGCCGCCGCCACCGCCTCGCGCGGCTGCGGGGCGAAGCGCTGCGCGGCGGCCAGCGGCGTCACTGCGATCCGCGCGCGGGGCAGCCGGTAGCGGAAGGCCAGATCCTCGCGGGCGCTCTCCGAGATGGTGATCAGCGCATCGGCGCTGCGCACGGCCAGGCCCATCGTGAGCCGGTAGAGCAGCCGACCGCGCGGCGAGAGCGTGCCCGGGAAGCGCCAGCCCAGCAGGTCGTAGATCGTCACCGCCGAGGGGCAGGGCAGCCCCGCGTAGGGCTTGATAAAGTAGGGCGAGTGTAGCAGATCTAGCCCGAGGGCGCGGGCGCGCAGCGGCAGCTCGACCTGCTGGAGCGGCGAGAAGGGCGCGGCGCGCACGGCGGCGAGCTCCACGCGGGGCAGCCCGGCCAGATCCGTCAGGCTATAGCGGGCTCCGGGGTGGGGCGGGTTGTGCAGCAGCACCAGGGTGTGGCCGTGATCGAGCTCGGCGAGGGCGCGGGCCAGGCTGACGATGTAGCGCCCGATGCCGGGGAAGTGGTCGCCGATATAGCGCGCGTCGAGGCCGATCCGCATATATGTATGTAGGGCGTAGCAGTGACGTGGGTGATAGGCGCTCCGCACCTATCACCCACGTCACTGCTACACTCCTACTGCTCCAGCTCGGCCATCGCCCGGCGGACCCCCTCGCACACGACGCTGCCCCACGAGGTCTCTCCCGTGTCCTGCTCGGCGACCTCGCGCAGTGCGCCCACGCCGTCGGGCACGCGCAGATCCACAAGCGCCCGGCACGGCTCGTAGCGCACGGCTGGATCGCCCAGCATGCTCAGGCCGAAGGACGCCTGGGTGCGCTGAGACTCATCGCCCGTGCATAGGTCGGCGATCAGATCGGCGATGAACTCGGGTGTCTGGGTCATAGCAAGCTCCTTTCCGCAAGCACCTCGCGTAGCCCGCGCAGCCTGGTGCGGAGCAGGCCCCGCGCCCGGCGCGTGTCGAGGGTGCAGTTTCGCGGACGGCGCACCGAGCTCTCGGCGCTCAGCCCCGCCCCGATCCCTGCCGGGTCGTGGCCCAGCGCTCGCACCATCAGCGACCCCAGCTCGTAGCGGCTCACCCGCTCGGCCCCGGCGACGTTCAGCACCCCGGCGTAGTCGCCCTCGGCCAGCTCAAGCAGGGCGGCGGCCAGGTCGTCCACATAGATCGGGCAGCGGTACTCGTCGCTGAAGAGCCGGTCGGGGCGTCGCCCGGCGGCGAGCTCCAGGGCGAACTGGGTCTGCCGGTCGATCGGGTCAAACCCATAGATCAGCGAGGTTCGCACAATGGCCGCGCCGGGGTGGGCTGCGGCCACCAGGCCCTCGGCGGCGGCCTTCGCCTCGCCATAGGCGCTGATCGGGTCGGGCTGGTCGTCCTCAGTGTAGGCGCCCGCCCGCTCGCCGTCAAAGATCACATCGCTCGACATGTGGATCAGCCGGGCCTGGATCGCGGCCGCCGCAGTGGCCACGTGCCCGCTGCCGTCGGCGGTGATCGCCATCAGATCGGGGCCATACTGCACGAACGCGGTGTGGATCACCAGGTCGGGCCGGAACCGCGCCAGGGCCGCGCGCACCGCCTGCGGGTCGCGCACATCGAGCGGCGCCCAGTCGATATCTGGGGAGACGGGCGGGCGCTGGCTGCGGTAGCTCGCGCCCAGCTCGTAGCGCCCGGCGGCGAGCCGCAGGAGCGCCCCGCCGAGGTAGCCTGTCCCTCCGGTGATGAAGAGCCGCCTCGCCATCATTCCCCTGCCTCACGAACCTGCGTCAGACACATCAACGCGCGTCGGGGGGGCTTTCGCTGTGCTGCTGGAGCTGCGCCAGGGCCGCCCGCGCCGCAGCCTGGGCTGCCGCCTGCTTGCTCGGGCCGACGCCGATGCCGTAGCGCACCTCGGCGATCAGCACCTCCATCGTGAACTCGCGCTCGTGGTCGGGGCCAGCGACATCGACCATGCGGTAGGACGGAGTGTGGTTGAAGGCGCTCTGGGCGTGCTCTTGGAGCTTGGTGCGGTAGTCGATCTCGGCCGTCCCGTTAAGCACCGCCTCGGCGTGGCGCTCCAAAAGCGGGATGACGAAGGCCCGCGCCACATCGAGGCCTTGGTCGAGGAAGATCGCCCCCAGCACCGCCTCGAAGACATCGGCCAGCAGCGCGGGCCGGTTGCGGGAGATCGGCGTGTCCTCGCCGCGGCTGATCTTGATATGGGCGCTCAGATCGAGCTGGCGGCTGAACCCGGCCAGGGTGTTCGTCTTCACCAGGGCGGCGCGCAGGTGGGTCAGCTCGCCCTCGCTATGCTCAGAGAAGCGCTCGTAGAGCCACGAGGCCGTGAGGAAATTCAGCACCGAGTCGCCGAGGAACTCCAGCCGCTCATTTGACTCGCGCGCCCCCCCGCGCTCGGGGTGCTCGTGGATGAAGGAGCGATGGACGAAGGCCCGCGCGAGCAGGCCCTCATCGATAAATCGCACGCCTAGCTTTTCTTGGAGGTCTTCTAACACTGATGTACTATACCCTGGTGTCGCTTATCCTTCAAACCTTCGGAAGAGGAGCGAGACATTATGGCCGCCGAACCCGAACGAGTTGCTCATCACCACATCGAGCTTCGCCGGGCGGGGCGTGTTTGGCACGTAGTCGAGGTCGCAGGCCGGGTCGGGTTCGCTCAGGTTGATCGTGGCCGGCAGCGTGCTGTGCTGCATCGCCAGGATGCTGACAATCGATTCGATCGCGCCAGCGGCACCGAGCAGGTGGCCGAACTGCGACTTGCTGGAGCTGACAGGCGGGGCGCTCTCGCGACCGCCGAACACCGCCCGGATCGCCGCCGTCTCCACCGGGTCCCCGGCGGGCGTCGAGGTGGCGTGGGCGTTGACGTAGTCCACCTCCTCGGGCCGCACGCCGCCGCGCTTCAGGGCCAGGCGCAGGGCGCGGGCGACCCCGCCCTCGTCCACGCTCGTGATGTGGACGGCGTCGGAGGTGGCGCCGTAGCCGACCAGCTCGGCCAGGATGTGCGCGCCGCGAGACTGGGCGTGCTCCAGGTCCTCAAGGATGAGCGCGGCGCCGCCCTCGCCCATCACAAATCCGTCGCGGCTGACATCGAAGGGGCGCGAGGCCGTCTGCGGGCTGTCGTTGCGGGTCGAGAGCGCGCGCATCGCGTTGAAGCCCGCGATCCCGATCTGGGTCATCGCCGCCTCGGCGCCGCCGACGATGATCGCCTTCGCCCAGCCCCGGCGGATCGTCTCGCCGGCCTCGCCGAGGGCGTGGGCCGAGCTGGCGCACGCCGAGGTGGTGCAGATGCTCGGGCCGCGCGCGCCGCTGAGGATCGAGACGTGGCCGGCCGCCAGGTTCGTGATCATCGCCGGGATGAGGAAGGGGCTGATCCGGCCCGGCCCCCGCGCGCGCAGCACGTCGATCTGCTCAGTCAGGGTGGCGATCCCGCCGATCCCGCTGGCGAAGTAGACGCCGATCTCGTCGCGGTTCTCGTCTGTGATCTGTAGCTCCGAGGTGCGCAGGGCCTCCTGGGCGGCGGCGACCGCGAAGTGGACGAAGCGATCCGTCCGGCGGGCCTCCTTGCGATCCAGATAGTTGGTCGGGTCGAAGCCCCAGACCTCGCCGGCGAACTGCGTGTCGAAGCCGGACGCGTCGAAGAGCGTGATCGGCCCAACGCCGCTGCGGGCCTCCACAATGCCCTGCCAGAGCGATGGCACATCCAGCCCTAGCGGGCTGACCGCGCCCATCCCGGTGACGACTACGCGCCGCTCCATGGCCTCTGCCTCCTGTTGCGGGCCGCGCCCGCACCTAATAAATCACTGACGTGAACCTCAGCTATCGCCGCATTATACCACGCCCCTCAGTCGCGCCGTCGTTTGGCGATGGTAGATGGTATACTCCCCTCAACCAATCTGCGCCACGATAACGATGAAGGAGCTAGCAATGCTTGAGCGCGCCCGAGCCCTCGCCGATGAACTGGTCCGCCTACGCCGCGATATCCACGCCCACCCTGAGCTGAGCTTCCAGGAGACCCGCACCGCAGCCCTGGTGGCCGACACGCTCCAGGAGATCGGCGGCATCCGTGTCCGCGCAGGCGTCGGCAGAACCGGCGTCGTCGGCGACATCGGCGACGAGGGCGGCCCCACCATCGCCATCCGCGCCGATATGGACGCACTGCCGATCATCGAGGCGGTCAGCCAGCCCTACGCCTCGACCAGCGCCGGCGTGATGCACGCCTGCGGCCACGACGCCCACACCGCCATGCTGCTCGGCGCGGCCCACCTGCTGCGCGAGCGCTTCGCCGCCGAGAACCTGCGCGGCCGGGTGCGCTTTCTCTTCCAGCCCTCCGAGGAGGCCTGGGATAGCGAGGGCAAGAGCGGCGCCCCGCGCATGATCGACGATGGCGCGATGGACGGTGTGGACGCGGTGATCGCCCTGCACGTCGACTCGACCCTGCCCATCGGCCAGGTCACTATCCGCTCGGGGTGGACATCGGCGGCGGTCGACGACTTCAAGGCCAGCATCCTCGGCACCGGCGGCCACGGCGCGGCTCCTCACAAGGGCACCGACAGTGTGTTCATGCTCGCCGCAGTGATCAACGCCCTCTACGGCATCAAGGCGCGCCGGATCGACCCGGTGCAGCCCGGCGTGCTCAGCATCGGCGTGGTGCGCGGCGGCAACGCCTCGAACGTCATCCCCGCCGAGATCTATATGGAGGGCACCCTGCGCAGCTACAGCGAGGAGGTGCGCACCATACTGGCCGAGGAGGTCGAGCGGGCCTTCGGCCTGGCCCGCGCACTCGGCGGCGACTACCGCCTGAAGATCACCCGCGGCTACCCGGCCGGCTGGAACGACCAGCGCGTGGCCGGCTGGCTAGAGGGCATCAGCCGCGAGTACCTCGGCGCCAACGCCCTCGACAAGTCGCCCGCCGGCCTCGGCGCCGAGGACTTCTCGTACATGTGTCAGAAGGCCCCTGGCGCCATGCTTATGCTCGGCGCGGCCATCGGCGACGGCCTGGTGCGCGCCCACCACACGCCGATCTTCGATATCGACGAGCGCTGTCTGCCCACTGGCTCGGCCATCCTCGCCGAGACAGCCCTGCGCTTCCTGAAGGGCCAGGTTAAGCTGTAGTCACCCCTCTCCCGGTATTATTCCTGATGGTAAAGCGAACGCAGTGCGTTCGCTTTACCAGCTCTTCGTACCTGCGGAGGGGCGCCGTCGCGCGGCGTAGCGCATGATTCCGATCACCAGCATGCCGAGCAGCAGCAGGGCCGCCAGCTTCATCAGCGGCGTGAAGAAGTCGAGCAGGGCGATCGCCCCAAAGGTTACGCTCAGCGTGTAGTAGCAGAGCACCACCTGCGGCTGCGAGAGCCCGATGTCGAGCAGCCGATGGTGCAGGTGGTCGCGCCCGGCGTGGGCGGCGGAGCCGCCCTGGTACGTCCGCGAGAGGATCAGCCAGGCCATGTCGATCAGGGGTACGCCCATAACCAGCAGGGCCGTGGCCAGCTTGGCCCCGCCGATGATCGCGCTCAGGCCCAGGATGTAGCCGATCGTCATCGCGCCCACATCGCCCATGAAGATCCGCGCCGGGTAGAAGTTGAAGATCAGAAAGCCGGCGCAGGCCCCGGCCAGGGCCAGGGGCAGCATGGCCACGGTGTGCTGCGGCGGGTGCAGCTGCATGGTGTGCAGGGCGAGGGTCGCCGCAGCGATCAGCGTCACCCCGCCGGCCAGCCCATCGAGTCCGTCGGCCCAGTTAACCATATTCTGCATCCCGACCACCCAGAAGATCGTCGCGCCGATCGCCAGCCACGGGCTGATCTGGTGCAGCGGGATCTGGTTGAGCAAGGGGAAGTTGAACGCGGTGAGGATGATCCCGCTGGCCTCGGTGGGCGCGCCGAGGGCGTCGGCGTAGAGCGTGTGGTCCCACAGGTACGGCCCGACTGCGATCAGGGCCGCCACGACATGCACGCCGAGGCGCGGCAGGGCCGGCAGGTCGCGCAGGTCATCGATCAGGCTGACCATCGCTACCAGCGCGGTGCCGACCAGCAGCAGCCCCAGGCGCAGGTGCTCGAAGGGCGAGCGCGTCAGGGCCGGGTCGAGCCGCTCCAGGGCGAAGCTGAGCAGCAGGGCCGCGGCGAACCCGCCAATCATCGCCAGGCCGCCGACCGTGGGCGTAGGCTCACGGTGGACGTGGCGCGGCCCCGGCCGCGCCACCCAGCCCTGGCGCACGCTCAGGCGGATCAGCGGCGGGGTCAATGCGACGGTGACGACGAGGGCAGTCAGGAGTGTAAGTGACAGCGCCAGTGCGATCATAATGATAAATTATGAGTGCTGAATGCTGAATGTGGAGCATGCCCTGGCGCGCTGATGTGAACCAGAGCCTCACTGCTATTCATCATTCATCATTCACCATTCACCATTCGAGGTCTACCCCGTCCCAAACTGTCGGTCGCCGGCGTCGCCCAGGCCGGGCACAATATAGCCGCGCGTATCAAGGTGGTCGTCGATCGCGGCAAGGTAGATATCCACATCAGGGTGGGCCTCGCTCAGGGCCTGCACGCCCTCGGGCGCGGCGATCAGGCCGAGGAACTTGATCCGCTTCGCGCCCCAGTTCTTGAGAATATCCACGGCGGCCACCGCCGACCCGCCGGTGGCCAGCATCGGGTCGACGATGATCGACAGGTCGATCGAGGGCTGGGCCGGCAGCTTGTTATAGTACGTCACCGGCTGGAGCGTCTCGTGGTCGCGGTACAGGCCCAGGTGCCAGACGTGGACCGTGGGCAGGATCTCCACCACCGCCTCGGACATGCCCAGCCCGGCACGCAGGATGGGCATAAGCCCGACCCGCTCGGCCACCTCGTAGCCCTGCGCGGGGGCCAGCGGCGTCTGCACCGTCAGCGGGGCCAGGGAGAGATCCTGGGTCGCCTCGTAGAAGAGCAGCTGCGCGATCTCGCGCACCAGCTCGCGGAACTTCTTCGGCTCGGTCATCTCGCTGCGCAGCAGGGCCAGCTTATGCAGCACGAGGGGGTGGGTTGAGACGTGAACGTGATCCATGGTAGTTGCTCATCCATCGGCCAGCTTATACCCGACGCCGCGCACCGTGAGGATGATCCGCGGCCGCGAGGGCAGCAGCTCGACCTTCTCGCGCAGGCGACGCACACAGACATCGACCAGGTTCGTCTCGCCCACATACTCGTAGCCCCAGACCTCGCGGAACAGGCTCTCGCGGTCGAAGACCTGCCCGGCGTTGGCGGCGAGGAAGTAGAGCAGCTCGAACTCCATGGGGGTGAGGTTTACGTCGACGCCGCGCACGGCGACGCGATGGCGGGGCTCGTCGATCGCTAGGTCGCCCACGCGCACCACCGGCGGGGCGCGGCGCGACTTATAGCCCTCGACGCGGCGCAGGATCGACTCGACCCGCGCGATCAGCTCGACCGTCTTGAACGGCTTGGTGATATAGTCGTCGGCGCCGAGCTCAAAGCCGTGGACGACATCCTCGGTGCCGTCGCGGCTGGTGAGGATGACGATCGGCACATCGCTCTGGGCGCGGATGCGCTCGCAGGCCTCAAACCCGTCCACGTAGGGCATCATCACGTCGAGGATGACCACATCGAAGGGCTTCTTCTCGAATGACTTGAGGGCCTCTAGTCCGTTGGCGACGGCCGTGATCTCGTAGCGCGGATCTTTCAGCGTGATCTGGATCAGCGCCGCGATCGAGGGGTCGTCGTCGGCGATCAGGATCCTGCGCGGGGCCTGAGCCTCGTCAGCGGCGCGTTCAGATGTGCGGCGGATCGGCGGCATATGCTCCTGGAAAGGGGTAGGGTTTCAGGGGAGGGCCTTCGGCCCTCCCCTGGCCCCTCCCACAGATTACACTGCTTCATCCAGGCGGCGGCGGAAGTCGGTGCGCGGCACGAGGATGGGGTGGCCGCGGCCCTGGACAACCTCTGCGTTGATGATGCAGCGGCCGATGTGCTCCTGGGCGGGCACCTCATACATCACGTCAAGCAGCACCTCCTCGACGATGCTGCGCAGGGCGCGGGCGCCGGTCTTCGCCTGCATCGCCCGCTCTACAATCGCCCCCAGGCCATCACGGGTGATCTCGAGCTCCACGTGGTCGAGGGAGAGCAGCTTCTGGTATTGCTTAACCACCGCGTTACGCGGCTCGGTGAGGATGCGCAGCATGGCCTCGTTGGTGAGCGGCTCCAGCGAGACGATCACCGGGACGCGACCGATGAATTCGGGGATGAACCCATAGTGCAGCAGGTCGTCCTGGCTGAGCTGGCTGAGCAGCCGGGCCTGATCGCCGGCCTCCTCGCTGGGCTGCGCGCTGGTGAATCCGATCGTGCTCTTGCCGCGCAGGCGGTGGGCGATCACCTCGTCGACGCCCTCGAAGGCCCCGCCGCAGATGAACAGCACGTGGGTGGTGTCGAAGGAGATATACTCCTGCTGGGGGTGCTTGCGACCGGGCAGGGGCGGGACGTGGGCCACGCCGCCCTCAAGGATCTTCAGCAGGGCCTGCTGGACGCCCTCGCCGGAGACATCGCGGGTGATCGAGGGGTTATCGGCCTTGCGTGCGATCTTGTCGATCTCATCGATGTAGATGATCCCCGTCTGGGCGCGCTCAATGTCGCCGTCGGCGGCCTGGATGAGCCGCAGCAGGATGTTCTCCACATCCTCACCGACATAGCCGGCCTCAGTCAGGGCGGTGGCATCAGCGATGGCGAAGGGCACATCGAGGATGCGGGCGAGCGTCTGGGCGAGCAGTGTCTTGCCGCTGCCGGTGGGGCCGAGCAGCAGGATATTGCTCTTGCTCAGCTCGACATCGTCGACCTTCGCGCCGGCCTTGATCCGCTTATAGTGGTTATACACCGCAACCGACAGCACCACCTTGGCCCGATCCTGGCCGATCACATACTGGTCAAGCTTCTCACGGAGCTTACGCGGGGTGGGCAGGCGGGCCGGCCCGGCGGGCGCGTTGCGTCGCGGCGCAGCAATCTGCTGCTCAGTCTCCTCGGCGATGATCGCGCTGCACAGGGCGACGCACTCATCACAGATGAAGACCGTCCCAGGGCCTGCGATCAGGCGCTGCACCTCATCCTGCCCCCGGCCACAGAACGAGCAGACGTAAGCACCGCGGCCAGCCGTATTACGGGTGCGGGTCATGAGGTTTCTCCAAGCGACCGAGCTGTAGGGGTCAGGGGCCGTGGGCCCAGCGTCGATCGTGCCGAGCCCCGACTCCCGACGTTCAGGTTACTTCTTCTCGCCGACCGAGAGATCCTCGCGGGTCAGAATCTCATCGATGATCCCATACTCCTTGGCCTGGATCGGGGTCATGAACAGATCACGGTCGAAGTCTTTGGAGATCCGCTCCAGAGTCTGGCCGGTGTCGGCGACGAGTAGCTCACGGATGAGCTGCTGCTCACGGAGCAGCTCGCGGGCCATGATCTCGACGTCGGGGGCGTAGCCGCGGGCGCCGCCGCCGGCCGGGTGCATGTGGATGGTCGAGTGGGGCAGGCTGTAGCGCTTGCCGCGCGCGCCGCCGGCCAGGATCGGGGTGGCCATGCTGCCAGCCATGCCCACGCAGACAGTGGCCACGCTCGGTCGGATGTGGCGCATGGTGTCGTAGATTGCCAGGCCGGCGGTGATCGAGCCGCCCGGGCTATTGATGTAGAGCCAGATGTCCCGATCTGGATCGTCGCTCTCTAGGAAGAGCAGCTGGGCGACGATCAGGTTAGCGATCTGATCTTCGATCGGGGTGCCCAGGATGATAATCCGCTCTTTGAGCAGCCGCGAGTAAATATCGAAGGCCCGCTCGCCCCGGCTGCTGCTCTCGACAACCATCGGGATGAGGGCAGCGGGATGATCGGTGCTCGGGGTACTACGCCAATCAATGCTCTGATATGGGCTGGTCCACTTCATAGACGCCTCTTTCGGGTGATTCTCGCGGTCGGACGCACAGCGAATCGTTTACACTAGAAGCATACCACGAAGGTGGAATGTGTGCGTCCCCTCGGGCATTTTTCACCTGCCGGTGGGGGAGTGGCGGATCCGCCCCCCACACGCGTTATGTGTCTGCAGGGATTGGGCTGCTTCGCCGCCCAATCCCTGCAAAGGCTGCGCTTAGGGCGCTGACCCTGAGGGCGTCTGCCCAGGCTAGGCCTGCTCC
>JBAXES010000064.1:0-11882 GCA_037140315.1 Chloroflexales bacterium | reverse complement strand
CGGATCTACTCTACTTGACAATTCCTGCCCCACCTTAACTTGTGACCAATGCGCTAAGGCCATAGCTCACAAGTTAAGGTTTTCGCTATTTCGTCAAGTGACCGCTCAGGCGTTCTGATCAGCCAGGTTTTACACGGTAGCGAGCAAAGTTGATATATCCTGAGCAACCGGTTTGCATGCCACCTCGAACACTTGGGCGTATAGGCGACCGGGAATTGGTTCGGAATGCGAGTGAAAAAGCCTGTTTTGGCCCTTGACAGATTGGTGGAAACCTTAACTTGTCAGCTATGCGCTAAGGCATGGTTCAATCCAGCTTGACCGTCAGCCCGCCAGCCCGCCAAGCCCGCCACAATGGCCTATGGCGGGCTGGTGGGCTGGCGGGTTGTAAAGCCCAAACCGTCGATTCTGAGCCATGCCTAATGGCTCAATGAAGATGACGAGCGTGTTTAACTTAGGCGAGCTCGGCCTCGGCGATGATCGCCGTCTTGCCGTCGGGACTCTGGGCCTCAAGGGCGACCTGGTTCCCGTGAAGCTGGCCGATCAGGTGGAAGGGGGACAGGTCAAAAAGCGGTGCCTGGCCGCGGAAGCTAAAGCCGATGACCGGGCGCGGCGTCCTCAGGCGCGTCAGCTGGAGCAGCATAACGGCGGTAAGCGGCCCGTGGACGACCAGCCCGGGGTAACCCTCCTCGCCGGTGGCGTAGGCCCGATCATAGTGGATGCGATGGGCGTTGAAGGTGAGGGCCGAAAAGCGGAAGAGCAGCCGACTGTCGGGCGCGACCGTCTGTGTCCACGCGCCCTCCGGCGGAGGCGGCAGCTCGGTCGGTGTGGGGGCCGCCACGGGCGGCCCCGGCTCGCGGTAGACGATGTCCTGCTCCTCTTCAAGGCACAGCTCGCCGCGCTGGTAGAAGCTGTAGCCGACGGTGACGAAGGCCAGCGAGCCGCTGCGGCCAGCCTTCATCGTTACGTTGTGGATCACGCCCTGGCGCCGGGCTGGCTCGCCCACCGCCAGGGGGCGGTGCAGGCGCAGGCGCGCGCCGGCAAACATGCGCCGAGGGTAGGGGATCGGCGGCATGAAGCCGCCGCGCTGCGGGTGGCCGTCCTCGCCCAGGCGGGATTGCGGTGTCCTGGGCAAGAAGTAGAACCAATGCCACAGGATGGGTAGGGCGGCCCCGGCATCCATGTCCGTCGCGTCATCAAGCGTGGCGGCAGCCAGCATGGCCTGGGCCGGACTCAGATCGTCGCAGACCTCCTCAGTTCGGCCGATCCACGCACTGTATTCATTGGCGTTCTCAGTCATCGTCGGTCATCCCGTACTATTTTATGGAGAGTTAGCGGATTGCTTCTGTAGGTTGCAGTATAGCAAACTCTACCAGACCGCAAATAGTGTAATGATTGTTACATCCACACATTCGCAGGGCGAAAACATAATATCTTGGGCATGGTTCAATCCAGCTTGACAGTTCGGCGGTCAGCCCGCCAGCCCGCCAGCCCGCCATAGGCCATTGTGGCGGGCTGGCGGGCTGGCGGGTTTAAAGCCCAAACGGTCGATCCTGAACCATGCCCTAGACATAGTTCGTAGCGACTTTACAGTTTGGCATTATGCCGCAAGTGCCAGCGCGACCTCGGACGTCGCACGATCAGCTGGCGTGGCGATGCCGCTCGGTGGGTAGCCAAGCGCGGTGAGCTTGGCCATTGGCGTATCGGTCATCCCACTGAGGTGGAGTGGATTCTTTCTTGTCTTAGTCCGGAGGTTGACCCTTGACAAAGCGCAAGCCTCCCTTGGAGGCCGAAGATTCGGGCGCGCCCGATGCCGTGCCGACAACTGAGCCGCCCACGCCTCAGCCCGTTGATCTGTCCCCTGCGGAGCGAGATCGGCTCCCGCTGAGCGGTATACGGGTGATCGATGTCGGAAACTTTCTGGCGGGTCCCTACGCCGCGTCGATCATGGGCGAGTTCGGCGCGGAGCTGCTGAAGGTTGAGCACCCGATTGCGGGCGACCCCCTACGCCACTACGGCACGCCGACAAAGCGCCACGATGCGAGCCTGGCCTGGCTCAGCGAGGGCCGCAACCGAAAATCGGTCACGATCGACCTGCGCCAGCCGGAGGGGGTACAGCTCTTCCTGAAGCTGGTCGCCCGCTCCGAGGTGCTGATCGAGAACTTCAGGCCGGGGACGATGGAGGGCTGGGGGCTGGGCTGGCCGGAGCTTCAAGCCGTTAACCCGCGGCTGGTGATGCTGCGGGTGTCGGGGTATGGCCAGACCGGGCCCTACCGCCACCGCTCAGCCTTCGCCCATATCGCCCACGCGTTCGGCGGCCTCTCGTACCTGGCTGGCTTCCCCGGCGAGACCCCGGTGCTGCCCGGCAACGTGCCCCTCGGTGACTATATGGCCAGCCTCTACGGGGCGATCGGGATCATGCTGGCCCTGCGCCACGCCGAGCAGACCGGCGAGGGTCAGGTGATCGATGTCGCGATCTACGAGGCCGTCTTTCGACACCTCGACGAGATCGCTGCGGCCTACGGCCTGTTCGGCAAGATCCGCGAGCGCGAGGGAGCGGGCAGCTTCGTCGCCGTGCCCCACGGCCACTTCCGCACCAGCGACAACAAGTGGATCGCGATCGCCTGCACCACCGACAAGATGTTCGAGCGGCTGGCCGAGGCGATGAACTACCGCGAGCTGGCGTCGAGCGGCCTCTACGGCGAGCAGCGCAAGCGCCTGGCTGCGCGCGACCTGGTCAACCAGATCGTCATCGAGTGGGTCGGCTCGCTGACCCGCACCGAGGTGCTGGATCGCTGTCTTGAGCACGAAGTGCCGGTGGGCAAGCTCAACAGCATCGCTGATATCTTCGAGGATGAGCACTTCCAGGCCCGCGGCAACCTCGCCCGCATTGTCGAGGACAGTCTGGGCGAGGTGACAGTGCCCGGCGTGGTGCCCACCCTGTCTGAGACGCCGGGGCGGATCACCAACCTCGGCCCGCCCCTGGGCAACGCCACCTACGAGATCATGCGCGAGCTGCTCGGGATCAGCGCGGACGATATCAAGCGCCTCAGGCAGCAAAAAATAATTTAGGAGGGGCGCAGCAGCGGCCCCTACCCAATATACCGGAGGACCCCATGACCCACGAGCCGCAGGCAACGCTGCCCCTGGCAGGGATCAGGGTAATTGATGTCGCCACCGTGATCGCAGCGCCATACTGCGCTACGATCCTCGGCGAGTTTGGTGCCGAGGTGCTCAAGGTCGAGCACCCCGTCGGCGGAGATGCCCTGCGCCGCTTCGGCACGCCCACTGAGCGCGGCGATACCCTGACCTGGATGAGCGAGTCGCGCAACAAGAAGTCGGTCACCCTCGACCTGCACCGACCCGACGGGGTCGCGATCTTCAAGCAGATGATCGCCCAGTCCGACATCCTCTGCGAGAACTTTCGCACCGGCACCCTTGAGAAGTGGGGCCTGGGCTGGGAGGTGCTGCACGAGATCAACCCGCGCCTGATCATGCTGCGCGTCACCGGCTACGGGCAGACCGGCCCCTACTCCGACCGCCCGGGCTTCGCCCGCGTGGCCCACGCCGTCGGCGGGATCTCCTACCTCGCCGGCATGCCCAAGGGCACGCCGGTCACGCCCGGCTCGACAACCATCGGCGACTACATGACCGGGCTGTACGGCTGTATCGGCGTACTCATGGCCCTGCGCTACCGCGAGCTGACCGGTCGCGGCCAGTATATCGACGCGGCGCTCTATGAGTCGGTCTTCCGCTGCACCGACGAGCTGGCCCCCGCCTTCGGCATGTACGGCATCGTGCGCGAGCGACATGGCCCCAGCCACAACGATTTCGCCTGCCCGCACGGCCACTTCCCCACCCGCGACGGGAAGTGGGTCGCGATCTCATGCACGACCGACAAGCTCTTCGCACGCCTGGCCAAGGCCATGAACCGGTCCGAGCTAGCATCGTCGAGCACCTACGGCGACCAGAAGACGCGACTTGAGCACCGCCACGACGTGAACGAGATCGTGCGCGACTGGTGCGGCTCGCTCACCCGCGAGGAGGTGCTTGATCGCTGCTACGCCACCGACACGCCCGCTGCGCCGCTCAACAATATCGCCGACATCTATGGCGACCGGCAGTTCCACGCCCGGCGCAACCTGATCGCGATGGACGTGCCAGAGACGGGCGAGACAGTGATCATGCCCACCGTCCTGCCGAAGCTCTCGGCGACGCCTGGCCAGATCCGGAGCCTGGGCCCCACGCTCGGCGCGCACACCGAGGAGGTGCTGCGCGATCTGCTCGGCCTCAGCGCGACCGAGATCGCGGAGCTACACGCCAAGCGGGTGATCTAGGGAGGACGAGGGAGGGCTTCGCCCTCCCTGGCCCTCCCCCTGGAGAACGGAGGAGTTGCTTGGAGGGTATCCTCAAAGGATTACGCATCGTGGAGGGCTCGGCGTTCGTCGCCGCGCCCCTGGGCGGGATGACCCTGGCCCAGCTCGGGGCCGATGTGATCCGCTTCGACCCGATCGGCGGAGGGATGGACTACCGGCGCTGGCCCGTGACCGCCAACGGCAGCAGCCTGTTCTGGGCCGGGCTGAATAAGGGCAAGCGCTCGATCGCCGTCGATATCCGCAAGCCCCAGGGCCAGGAGCTGCTGACCAGGCTGATCTGCGCCCCCGGCGAGGGCAACGGCCTGTTCAGCACCAACTTCCCGCCGCGCGGCTGGCTGAGCTACGAGACGCTCAAGGCCCGCCGCCCCGACCTGATCATGGTCAACCTGCTTGGCCGACGCGACGGCGCCTCCGAGGTTGACTACACCGTCAACCCGCAGATCGGACTGCCCTGGATGACCGGGCAGGAGGGCACGTCCGAGCCGGTGAACCACGTCCTGCCGGCCTGGGACCTGATCGCCGGCCAGATGATTGCCGTTGGGCTGCTGGCCGCCGAGCGCCACCGCCGGCTCACCGGGCAGGGCCAGCTGGTGCAGCTGGCCCTCAAGGATGTGGGCATGGCCATGCTCGGTAACCTGGGCATGATCGCCGAGGTGCAGATCAACGACAGCGACCGACCACGCCAGGGCAACTACCTTTACGGCGCCTTCGGTCGCGATTTCGCCACCCTCGACGGCAGGCGGGTGATGGTGGTCGGGCTGACCGACCTACAGTGGAGCTGCCTGGGCAAGGCGACCGGCATGGCCCAGGCATTCAGCGAGCTGGGCGTGCGCCTGGGCCTAGACATGAGCCGCGAGGGCGACCGCTTCCGCGCGCGCCAGGCGATCGCCCAGCTGCTTGAGCCCTGGTTCCACGCCCGCACCTTGGCCGAGGTGCGGCGCAGCTTCGAGGAGCACCGCGTCACCTGGGGGCCGTACCAGAGCGTGCGCGAGCTGATCGCCAGCGACCCCGACTGCTCGCCGGCCAACCCGCTCTTCAGCACGCTGGAGCAGCCCGAGATCGGCAGCTACCTGACGCCCGCCTCGCCCCTCGACTTCAGCGCGGTCGCGCGCCTGCCGGCGTTGCCCGCGCCGCGCCTGGGCCAGCACACCGATGAGATCCTGCACGAGCTTGGCCTGAGTGCGGGCGAGATCGCCCGGCTGTACGACGATGGTATCGTGGCCGGGACTGTATAGCAGTCCGGCATCCAGGTCATCCTGATGGATAAAAGAGGTTTTTGCGAAGAGGGACAAGCCCTCTCCGAGCCTCTCCCAACCCGGCAAAGAGGTAGGTCTTTTGCGGAGAGGGACAAGCCCTCTCCGCACCTCTCCCAACAGCTGTGAGGAATATGTATGAAGCTCCCTGTCCATTTCTACAAGCCGCTGGCGATCGGCGCGCCCCAGCCCCTGCGCGAGCTGCCAGTGCGGCCCGAGCGCATGATCCACTTCTTCCCACCGCACATCGAGAAGATCCGCGCGAAGCTCCCCGAGACGGCCAGACAGGTAGATGTGCTGTGCGGCAACCTGGAGGACGCCATCCCCACCGACGCAAAGGAGGCGGCCCGCGCCGGCTTCATCGAGGCGGCCCAGACGACCGACTTCGGCGACACCGCCCTCTGGATTCGGGTCAACTGCCTCAATAGCCCCTGGTTCCTCGACGACCTGACCGCCCTGGTCGCGGGGGTCGGCGACAAGCTCGATGTGATCATGATCCCCAAGGTCGAGGGGGCCTGGGATATCCACTTCGTCGACCAGTACCTAGCCCTGCTTGAGGCCCGCCACGGCGTGAAGAAGCCGATCCTCGTCCACGCCCTGCTTGAGACCGCCCAGGGCGTCATGAACGTCGAGTCGATCGCCGGTGCCAGCCCGCGCATGCACGGGATGAGCCTTGGCCCGGCCGACCTGGCCGCCTCGCGTGGCATGAAGACGACCAGGGTCGGCGGCGGGCACCCCTTCTACGGCGTGCTCGCCGACCCGCAGGAGGGCCAGGCCGAGCGGGTCTTCGCGCAGCAGGATCTGTGGCACTACACGGTCGCACGCATGGTCGACGCCTGCGTGGCCCACGGCATCCGAGCGTTCTACGGGCCATTCGGTGACCTGAAGGACGAGGCGGGCTGCGAGGCCCAGTTCCGCAATGCCTTCATCATGGGCTGCAGCGGGGCCTGGTCGCTGGCCCCGAACCAGATCGCGATCGCCAAGCGCGTCTTCAGCCCCGATGTCAAGGAGGTGCTGTTCGCCAAGCGCATCCTCGACGCCATGCCCGACGGCACCGGCGTGGCGATGATCGACGGCAAGATGCAGGACGATGCGACATGGAAGCAGGCCAAGGTGATCGTCGACCTGGCCCGGCTGGTGGCGCGGAAGGACCCCGAGCTGGCACAGGCTTACGGGCTGTAGGGGCTTCGCCCCTGATCTCAAAAAATGTCATTGTTTTGCAGGATGTGCCAGCTTCGCTGGCACATCCTGCAAAACAATACAGATTTTTTAGGGTGAAGGAGACTCTATGGTCACCAAGACCACCCCCGGCAACTTCTTTGAGGACTTCCGGCTGGGCCAGGAAATAGTCCACGCCACGCCGCACACCGTCACCGAGGGCGACGTGGCCCTCTACTCCGCGCTGTACGGTCTGCGCTTTGCCGTCACCTCGTCGGCACCCTTCGCGGCCAGCCTGGGCCTGCCGGGGGCACCCATCGACAGTATGCTGGTTTTCCACGTCGTGTTCGGCAAGACTGTGCCCGATATCTCGCTTAACGCCATCGCCAATCTGGGCTACGCCGACGGGCGCTTCGGCCAGCCGGTCTACTCCGGCGATACCCTCTCGACCACCTCGACGGTGATCGGGCTGCGCCAGAACAAAGACGGTAAGACCGGCGTCGTCTACGTGCGCTCGATTGGCGTCAATCAGCGCGGCGAGATGGTCGTCGACTATGTGCGCTGGGTGATGGTGCGCAAGGCCAACCTCGACGCGCCCGCCCCGGCACCAGTGGTGCCCGAGCTGCCAGATGCGGTCGCGACAGACGAGCTGCTTGTGCCATACCGGATCGAGCGAATGAGCTACGACACGGCCCGCGCGGGCAGCCCACACCTGTGGGACGACTACGAGCCGGGCGAGCGCATCGACCACGTTGACGGGATGACCATTGAGGAGGCCGAGCATATGCTGGCGACGCGGCTCTACCAGAACACCGCGCGGGTTCACTTCAACCAGCATGTCGAGCGCGAGGGGCGCTTCGGGCGGCGGATCATCTACGGCGGGCACATCATCAGCCTGGCCCGCGCCCTCTCGTTCAACGGCCTGGCCAACGCCCTGAGTATCGCGGCGATCAACGGCGGGCGCCACACCAACCCCAGCTTCGCCGGCGACACGATCTATGCGTGGTCGACCGTCCTTGCCAAGATCGAACTGCCGGGTCGTGATAACATCGGCGCGCTCCGCGTACGCACCGTCGCCACCAAAGACCAGCCCTGCGCCGACTTCCCCGACAAGGCCGCCGATGGCACCTATAACCCGGCGGTAGTCCTCGACTTCGACTACACGGTGCTCATGCCGCGGCGTTAACAAGCGGGCGGTCTCCCGTCCATTGTGATGCGCCTCGGGGCGACAACCGCATGTCAACATGCACTCCATCGCCTGGTAGGCCCGCGGCTGCCCGACCCGCGTGCGGAGGCCAGGTACACCGCGCTGGCGAGCGCCAACCGCCGGGCGTAACGTGCCTCCGCCGGCGTGATCGTCTCGCTCCTGGCCGGTCACCTAGCGGCCCGGCACAGCCGGCGGGCGCTGATCGCGCTTGGGCTGCTGGTGGCCGCGTTCGGCGTTGGCCTGGCCCTGATCCCGTGGACACCGCTGGTGGTCGTGGGTCTGTTTGTCCTCTGCACCGGGCTGTTCACCGCGCAATTGACGGTGGTCGGTGGGCCACCATTTAGGCTATAGGTAATGGATTTGACTCCCCGGCTGCCGCCCCCCTCTCACCTCTATCAGCTTGTCAAAACAGCAAGCTCTTATCTCCATGTCGCCATGTAAGCTTGCTGTTTTAGCAAGTTCTGGCTTGACATGAGCGTACGCCCGTGCTACGCTTGTCAAAACAGCAACTCCTTCTACCATCCGAGTCATTACATGGCCGACGATACGTCCTCGAACGTACCTGTACCCGCTGGGTCGCCGTACCGTGAAATCCAGTTTGATGGCGACCAGATTGTCGCCGTACTTCTGGAAGGAGAGGGGACAGCGGTTCCTGTCCGCCTGATCTGTCAGGCCCTCGGCATCGATGTCGCAAACCAAAACGAGCGGATCCAGGCCCACGAGGTGCTCGCCCGCGGCCTCCGCGTCGTGCGCATGCGACACGGCTCGCAGCTGCGATCAGTCGCGGCCCTCCTGCACCGCTACATCCCCTTCTGGCTCGCGACTATCTCGCCACACCAGGTCGATGCGGGCGTGCGCCCAAAGCTGGTGCGCTACCAGACCGAGCTCGTGGATGTCCTCGCCGCGCTCTATAGCAACGAGTGGCGCCCGGCGGCCCCTACCTCGGCTGACCCCGCCGTCGCAGCACTCCAGCAGACTTTGTCTCAGACCCTCATGGAGCTGCGGCTGACCCGCGAGGCGCTGCTGGCCATCCAGCAGCAGCAGGCGACCCAGGGGCAGCAGCTCACGAACCAGCAGGAGCGCCTGGGTGGCCACGACACGCAGATCGCCCACGTCGAGGGGATGGTGGACGCGGTGATGGAGCAGCTCGCGAAGCACACCACGATCACCGGGCCGCAGCAGGGGGAGATTAGCCGGGCGATCCGGCGCATCGCCGTGCGCTACCAGAAGCAGACTGGCAAGGAGATCTTCGGGAAGCTCTTTGGTGAGTTCTGCCTTCACTTCGGCACGCCGAAGTATGGGCTCCTACCGGCTGGAAAGTACCGCGAGGCGATGAGCTGGATTGCGCTGCGGGCTGCGGAGCTGCTCCCCGATGACTCCGAGGCACAGCCACCAATACAGGAAGCATTGCTGTGAGCGAGGTAAACGGCGACGCGCCCCGTAAGCACGAGGCGGAGCTGAACGCGCGTATCTGTGCGGCGGCGCGCGAGCGGCGGCTAGATATGGGCGTCCTTCAGGCCCAGCTCGCCGCACACCTCGGCATGGCCGAGTCAACCTTCTCACGCTACGAGTCTGGGCAGCGCTCGATGTCGGCGGCCCTCCTCTGCATAATCGCCGCCTACCTGCGACAGCCGCTCACATCGTTTCTCCCGCCCAATCTCACCCTTTCGCCGCCATCTGACGCACGGAGCAACCTGAGCCCGCCGGTGCAGCAGGTGACGGCCCTGCTCCAGGCCCACCCGGAGTTTCTGCCTCCAGTACTGGGTCTCATCGAGACATTGCTGGAGGAGTCGGCGGCACCTGCAAAGCAGGACGGATAGGAGCACCCCAGGCCCGCATTATCACCCTTGCCAATGTCGAGCAGTGCGGCGGCTGACTGATCCTGCGCATCGCACACATCAGCGTCGATGACCTCTACTGACAGATCGGTATGGATCAGGCACGTAAGAGAATCTTTGTTATCCGCCTGATCCGTACTTTTCGTCGGTGCTGCCCTCTCGATGTCCGTCTGCACCAGCACGCGCCGCCGGTAGGTGCGTGCTCGCCTTGCCGCAGAGGCTTGCTCCTCATCGTCGCTGAGTCCTAGCGTCTGTGCGACTGCCTGCCAGTGGGCGCGCACCGTGACCTCGCTCACGTGCGCCATCTGGGCCAGATCGGTCGCCGTTAGCCGGGGTTGCCCCTGGGCGATCAGTTCGTTGGCGGCGGCGATGATCTTGAGCACGGCCGTGGCCTGTCGCCCGCCGTTACTCGTCGGGGTGGGCGGGGGTTCTCCGATCATGGTGGGCGCTAGCCCCGGCAGTGGCATGCCGAACAGCAGGGTGATCTGGACCTCCGGGTGATCGAGCGGCCGCCCACGCAGGGCGCACTGCACCATCTCGGCTTCACGCCGACTCTCCAGCAGCGCCGCCAGGCGCAGGTCGGCGAAGGTCGGCACCTCGATCATCCAGCGCGCCCCGCCCGCGTCGGTCAGCTCGCGCTTCGTGGTCACGATCCGTTCGTCGAGGGCCTCGGCGTCGTCGGCAAACAGCGCCCGGCCCTCACGCACGATCGCCTCCATGTTTGGGTGGTAGACCTGGGCCAGCAGTACGTCGTGGCCCTTGTAGGCGTTCGATCCGCGCAGTGCCCCGTAGTGGGCCACGGTCACATCGGGGTGGCCGCGCTCGCCGAGGGCGCGCCGCAGGTCGTCCTCGGCGTCCTGGGTGCAGACCACCAGGGTCGGCCGGTTAGGGCGGATGTGCTCAGCAACCGTGTCGTACCACTGGGTACGTCGCGCGCCATGGAGGGTGCTCTTGGCCCAGTCGCGGGTGATCACCTGGATCACCGTGGCATGGTCGGCGCGGGGCGGCTGCTCAATCTGGATGGGCGTAGCGGGGAAGATCGCCTGCAGCAGGCTGGCGTTAGCCGTGGCGTCGAGGATGATCTTGGGCTGCGCCGGGTTGGCGAGCTGGGCGATCAGATGCTCGTGGCGCAGGAACAGGCGCAGCACGCCGCCGCCTAGCTCCAGGCGGCTAGTGAAGGGCGCGCCGTCGAGGTGGCGACGCTGCTCGCGACCGAGCTGCGTGATGATCGTGCCAAGGTGGTTGGGTGGCAGGGCCTCAAACTCGGCCAGGCTGGCGCCCTGGGGTAGGCTCGGCAGCAGGGCCTGATCCTCGTGGTCGGGCAGGTTCGCCTCAGCGGCGTGGAGTGTGGTGGCGAGGTCGAGTTTCTCGGCGCGTGCGGCGGCCTCCAGCTCGGCCAGCAGCAGCCCGCCGGCCAGGGTGCGGTCGCCAGCGCTGCCGAGAACTGTGCCGAGCCAGCGCAGCACGGCCTGGGCGTGTGGGCAGGTTGTGCCACGGGCGATGGCGGCCAGTTCGGCGCTGCCCAGGGCGGCGCTGCGGATGAGCAGGGTGGGGGCAAACTCGTCCATGATCAGCACGTCGGCCTCTTGCCACCAGCCGGTGGCGAGCAGAAGCTGCTGGGCGGCGAAGCGGTCGGCCTCGACGCTGAACTGGCACAGGTAGGCGCAGTGATCGACGTGGGCGCAGCGGCGCTGGCAGAGGCTGGGGAGAACCGGGTAGCCCTTGGCAGCCAGCGCCTGGGCGGCGGCCAAGCGCTGGCAGTTGCCCGCATTGCGGCCGTAGAGCGGGATAAGGTGAAGGCCCTGCTGGTCGTGGAGTTGGTCCTTACGCGGGGCGGTCCAGACGATCTGGCCGGGTTCTGGGTGGGACTGGAGGAAGGCGCGCAGGCCCTCGGTGGTGTTGTGGCCCTTGCCGACGCCGGGGTCGTGGGCCAGAACGAGGAAGCCCTGGCCCTCACTGACGTGGGCATGCACCAGGGTGGTGATCTCCGCTCGTGTCTCCTCCAGCCTGGTGGGTGGCGGTGCGGCGGGCCTGGGCGCGCCTGAGGCGAGGC
>JBAXES010000063.1:0-11938 GCA_037140315.1 Chloroflexales bacterium | reverse complement strand
CCTGGCCGCGCAGGGGCTCGCGGCGCGCAGGGCGCGGGCGGCGGCGCTCGTCGGTGGCTCCGAGGCATCATAATCGGCCAGAAGACTACTGGGTCCCTCCTGATACGTCGCATTTGTGACGGGTCGTGTGCTATACTAAGCACACCAGTGTAGAGACAGCACCTTCGTAGCCATCGCTGGATCGGAATGTTTGCCAAATTCCGATAGATGATCTATTGCCTCGGTGCGGATCCACGTGCTATACTTGGCCCATTCAGCGCGTAGATTTCGTCCGCTTGTACCAGCGAATCCACTCATCTCTCTTCATCGTTGAAGGAGCTGGTATGTCCGAACCTCTTCCTCTGGACACCTTCAGGCTCTTGCTCCCTACCCTGGGCGTCCTGCGCGCCCGCGTGACCTACCGCCTGCTCGAGTCAACCACCCTGCCGCCCTACAAGGGCGCGCTGCTGCGCGGCGGCTTCGGCTACGCCTTCCAGCGCGCCTCCTGCCCCTCCGCGTGCTGGGGCCACTCCGACCAGTGCAAGGCCGGGATGATCTGCCCCTACCGCTGGGTCTTCGAGACGCCGCGCCCGCCCGGGGCCGGGCGGCTCCACGACCTGCAGGACGTGCCGCGCCCCTTTGTGATCGAGCCGCCGCTGGACCACAAGCGCGCCTACGCCGCCGGCGACGCCCTGGAGTTCGGGCTGACCCTAATCGGCCGCGGGATCGACTACCTGCCCTACTTCCTTGTGGGCTTTGAGGAGCTCGGCAAGGCCGGGCTCGGGCGTGACCACGCCAAGGCCAAGCTGGAGCGGGTCGAGGCCCTGGAGCCCTTCCGCCCGGTCGGCCGGCCGATCTACCAGGACGGGCGCACCCTCGACACGGGCGATCTTCCCACCGTGCGCGTCGCCGACCTTACCACCCACGCCGACGCGCTCCCCGCCGACCTGCGGCTGACCCTGCGCACGCCGCTGCGGGTCAAGGCCCGCGGGGCCTTCATCGAGCAGCTCGATCTTCCTGCGATCGTGCAGGCGGCCTGCTGGCGCCTGGCGGCCCTGGCCGCCTTCCACGGCGACCCCTGGGAGCTCGACTACCGCCCGGTGGTGGAGGCCGCCCGCCAGGTCGCCGTCGAGCGCCCAGAGATCCAGTGGGTGGACTGGGAGCGCACCTCCACCCGCGAGGCCCAGCCGCGCCAGATGACCCTGGGCGGGATCATCGGCAGCGCCACCCTGCGCGGCGCGCCGCCCGCCGTGCGCGCCGCGCTGCTCGCCGGCAGCCTGCTGCACATCGGCAAGGCAGCCGTGTTCGGGCACGGCTGGGTGGAGCTGTCGCATTTGTGACGCCCACTCCTGGTATGGTTAGCTCAGTCGCCGTAGCACAGCACGGAGTGTAAAAGGATGCCATCATATTTGTTTCTGGTTACCATTGGCCCGGTTCAGGACTTCATCGCAGCAGCCCGGCGCACCCGCGACCTGAGGGCTGGATCGCAGTTGCTCAGTGACCTTTCGCGGGAGGCGGCAGAGTTCATTCGCACTATGGATGCGAGGGCTGACCTGATATTTCCATCCCAAGAGCATTTAGCCAATCACGATGTGGTGAACCGCATTTTGGCAGTGGTGTTTGTACCGCCAGAAGATATTGGTCCACGACTCGAATTTCATCTACGCGAGATGCTACGGGAACAGGCGGACAAAACGTTCGCCAAGATCAAGAGTCTACACGAGGTCGGGACATCCAATTCGGCGAAGGATCAGGTAGACGAACTGATGGAGATCTTCTGGGCAGGTGTGACATTCACAGATGACTACCACTCTGACCGTGATAATGTGGAAGCGGCCCTGGCGGCACGCAAGAACACCCGTGACTTTTTTCAGCCCGCCTATCGTGATATGGTGCCCAAGTCTTCTATTGATGGCACGCGCGAGTCGGTTATTCCAGAGGAGTATTTTCCCAGCCGCAATGACCACAACAGCATCCGGCGGCAGAAGATCACCCAGCTCTTTGTGTTGTTCGGCGCGGGGCAGGCCGAGCGATTGTCCGGGGTCGATCTCTTTAAGCGGCATTATCGGGCGAGCGAGGGCTACGCCGACTTCCCGAGTACTTCGCACTTCGCAGCGCTACCCTTGCTCAACCGCCTGAGCGCACAGGGTCTTAATTACGCCGCCGCTTTGCAGCTCTATGTCGAGGCGCTCGCCAAGCTCGCTGCCCCCACTGAGAAGCTGAACACGCCGCGCTTCGATTACCTCGCGCTGACAGGCGGCTACGACGCCTCACTGCTCTTCGAGGAGCGCCTGTCCGATGTGGTCGAGGAGTCTGAGCTAAAGGAGGCACGCGGCGCACTTGCGGATTTCTTTGCCGCTGCGACGAGGGGTGAACGCCCAGAGCCCTACTATGCCATCCTGCATGCCGACGGCGACAATATGGGCAAGGTGATCGACTATCAGGCCAAGCCGAAGTCTGATCAGCAGGCCATTGACGGCATCGTCCGGCATAAGGCGTTCTCTCAGGCGCTCGACTCGTTTGCGGAGGCGGTGCGCAAGATTGTAGAGAGCGAGCAGTATCGCGGCGCACTGGTGTATGCGGGTGGCGACGATGTGCTGGCCTTCCTACCCCTCGATACGGCGGTAGCCTGCGCAAAGCACCTTGCCGACAGCTTCGCCGATGCGCTGAAAGACTATAAGGGGGAACACGGTGAGGCCGCGACCCTCTCGGTGGGCCTCGCAGTCTGCCACCACATTGAGCCATTATCCGACGCGCTGAATCTTGCCCGTGCGGCGGAGAAAATAGCTAAAAAGGCGAAGGCGAAGAACTCCCTCGCGATCACCCTGAGCAAGCGCAGCGGTGCGGATATCACGGTGGCCGGCAGCTGGCAGGGCGATTTCTATGAGCGCCTGAACCGTTTTGTGCAGTTGCACCAGGTAGACGCACTACCCGATGGTGCCGCGTTCGAGTTACGCGACCTGGATGATCGGGTCGGCCTAACCCTCGCTCCTGAGGCGCTGATCGCTGATGCCCTGCGCATCTTGGAGCGCAAGCGCGCCCAGCATGGCCAGGCCAAGATCGAACCTGCTGACCTGACGATGATCAAGAACGCGCTGGACATTGGTAAGGCCGAGCGCCGAGCGGCGGACGGGCGGTCTGTCTGGGGCGTCAACGAGCTTGCGGATGAACTGATTGTCGCCCGCGTGTTCGCCCGTGCACAGGGGCCGAGTCCTAGGAAGGAGCCGTAGACCCATGAGTATCTGGCTTATCGAACCCCGCGACCCCCTGATCGTGCGCGATGGGCGTCCGTTTGGGCCGAACCCTGGCGCTCGCGCTGCAACGCTGCCCTTCCCGCTGCCCTCAACTGTGGTCGGCGGGCTGCGCCATAAGGCTGGGTTGGACAATACCGGTGATTTCGACCGCACCGCGATTAAGCGAGTGCAGGGACTCACGCTGCGCGGGCCGCTGCTGGCCGAGCTGAACGAGGATACGGGCGCGGTTACACAGTTCCTCTTCCCAGCCCCTACCGATGCCCTGGTTCTCGACCCTGACAAACAGCCCAAGGGAGTGGCGCACATCCGGGTGCAGCGCCTCGCCCCACGCTCTCTCCCAGGCGGGCCCAAAACCAACCAGCCTGATGGGCTTAATCTCATCGCTCCGCTGACGCGGGTGCCAAATAAGGTGAGTGGCAATGCACCGCGCTTCTGGCACGAGCAGGCGTTTACCGCGTGGCTTACGGCGCCTGCCGAGGACGCCACCCGGCCCGTTATCGAGGTGGGCCTGGGAGCGATGGAGAGCGATACTCGCACCCATGTGAGCGTGCTATCCGAGACCCAGACCGCTCGCGAGGGGGCGCTGTTCCAGACCCAGGGGCTGGAGTTTACCTGGCGTGATCGGGAGGCTGCCAAACGTGAGCAGTTCCTCACCCGGCGTTTGGCCCTGGCTGCCGCCTTTGAGGATGGAACACAGCCCTACGCCCCTGCCCATTTCACCGGTGGCCTCGCGCCGCTCGGTGGTGAGAGACGGCTGATGCGCTGGTCAATCGGTGACACGGTGCTGCCCAAACCGCCTGATGGCCTCTTCGATGCGCTGATCGCGGCCCGGCGTGCGCGGGTCATCCTGCTCACCCCGGCGGTCTTCACCAGTGCGAGCGTGGGACACCCCGGCAAAGATGTCGCCTACCGCCCGCAACTTCAGTGGACTCGCGGTGATGTCACCGCGACCTTGAAGGCCGCCGCCGTCCCGCGTGCCCAGGTGATGTCGGGCTGGGATCTGGAAGTCGGTAAACCGAAGAAGACGCGGCGCCTCGCCCCCGCCGGTGCGGTCTACTTTATCGAGTGGCCAGCGGGCGCGGATGTGCGCGCCTGGCTTGAGGCGACCTGGATGCAAAACGTGAGCGAGGCCGAGCAGGATCAGCGCGACGGCTTTGGCCTCGCCGCGCTTGGGGTCTGGCCGTAGAACGACAAGGAGCAGCTATGAGCCGAAGATTACCAGTTAATGTTCAGGGGAACCCGATAGCGCCACCCACACTCACCATTAACCCAGCGGCACCCACGGTGCATGTGCGCTCCTACCGGGTGATCACTCCGCTCTTCGGCGGCGGCGTCGAGCCGCAGCAGGCCGACCCGGTAACCACGGTGCGCTCCAGCGAGGTACGCGGCCACCTGCGCTTTTGGTGGCGTGCGACCCGCGCCGGGCGCTATGGCGTGAACGGCCTAACGCAGATGAAGGAAGCTGAAGATCGGCTTTGGGGTTCCACCGAGGGCCAGTCGCTGGTTGAAGTGGAGGTGCGCCCTGTCGCTGCGGGCACCGAAATCATAACGTATCACGACCACACTGGACGCCCGCGCTCGATCGGCGACCCCGTCTCGCCGATGAGTTATGCGGCATTCCCGCTGCGCAATACCGAGGCACGCCCTGGCGAGCGGCGACGTCCACCAGGTGGCTTGCGCTTTGGCGTTGCCTTCGATCTGGCAATCATACTGCCGACCGATCCGCTGCTCCGAGACGATGTGCTGGCCGCCCTGTGGGCATGGGAAACCTTCGGTGGCATCGGTGCCCGCACCCGCCGTGGCTTTGGCGCACTCCACTGCCACTTGGTACATGGGGCCGTCGGGGTTGGGCCGTGGCTGCCGCCCACACGGGAAGCAGAGTCCATTAAAACGTGGCTGCGTGAATCGCTACAACAGCACGTGCTATCGGGACAGACACCAACAGGCGTACCGATGCTTATGCGCGATCTGCTCCCAACGGTGGGCCGGAGCCAGCAGGTCGGTACGTTCGCTGGCGGTTTTGAGCAGAAGGTGCGGCAACTGCTCATGAATGGTGGCTTTCCCACGCCGATACCCGACGATCTGCTGCGCGCCCTTGTGGTCTGGTATTATCCCATCGAGAAAATGAAGGAGTTTCGCCAGAGTCGACGTAGAAGCTCAACCAACACACCTTTCGGTCGTAGCTACTGGCCCGAGCCTGACGAGATCCGCCGCCGGACGACCAGCTTTCGCGGGAAACACGCAGAGCTTTCCCGCACGCGAAAGTTTCCCCGCGCAGCCTTTGGCCTGCCCATTGTGTTTCAGTTCAAAGATGCTCCCCCTGACCCGCCGAACACGACGCTCCAGGGTGTGGAACACGACCGTCTGGCGAGTCGGCTGATCCTACGACCGCTGGCCTGTAGGGATGGGCGCTTCGCGAGCATCGCAACCATCCTTGACGCCCCTCTGCTCCCTCCTAATGGGTTGAAGTTGGTGGGCGACACCTCAGGGTTGCCAATTAATACGACAGATCTAACAGCCGCCGAGGCCACCTTCCCGCCCCTAAGCGGCAAGACCGATGTTCTCCAGGCATTCCTCGACACGCTATAGGAGCTTCTCATGGCCAACGCACGGCTCTACTTTGTCCACGCGCTCTCGCCACTCCATCCCGGCACCGGCCAGGGCACCGGCGTTATCGATCTGCCCATCGCCCGTGAGAAGGCGACCGGCATCCCCTATCTGCCCGGCTCCTCGGTGAAGGGCACCCTGCGCGACAGCGGGATCATCGCCGATGTGAAGCGTTTCTTCGGCCCAGACACCACCGGTGCCGACGAGCACGCCGGCGCGGCGCAGTTCGCCGACGCCCGCCTGCTACTGCTTCCGGTGCGCAGCCTGCGTGGCACCTTCGCTTACGTGACCTCGCCCTACCTGTTGCGCCGCGTGAGCCGTGACGCGGCGGATGTGGGGGCCGGTGCCCCCGCTGTGATCCCCGTTCCTGCCCAGCGCCGCCATGCGCTGCTCAGCGGCGACGCCCTGCTCTACCAGAAGGCTCAGGTTGTTCTTGAAGACCTGGATCTTGAAGCGAAGGAGAGCAAGGATGCGACCACGTGGGCTGAGTGGATCGGCACCCACGCCTTCGCCGATCAGCCCGAGCGTGATCTGCTCAACGGGCGGCTCTGCGTCGTCCACGATGATGTACTGAACTTCCTGCTCACCACCGCCACTGAGGTTGTCGCCCGTGTGCGCATCCAACCGGATCAGAAGACGGTCGCAGAAGGAGCCCTTTGGTACGAGGAATCGCTGCCCGCAGAGACTCTGCTTACTGGTCTGATCTTCGCCCAGACGACCCAAAACCGCGATAAGGTCTCCTATACCGCCGCACAGGCGCTGACTGCTCTGGCGCAGGTGAGCGGGCGCACCCTCCAGTTTGGCGGCAAGGCGACCGTCGGTCGCGGCCTCTGCCGTGTGCAAATCGCTGGAGGTGTCCAGTGAGCGATGACACATTTCATACCCGCGAGCAAGTCTATGCCGGGGCGGTGTTCGAGCAGATCAAGCCGTTGATTCCGCAGGAAGGGGCACCGAAGGACGACGAGAAAGAGAAATACCGCAAAGCGTACGGCTCCCTGGCCCATAAGCTGCCGGTGTTGATTCGCACCGCTGGCCTGACCCAGGCGCTGGCCTTTGTGCAGGCACGTAACAAAGAGGGCACGCCCCAGCGCAAGCTCCTGGCCGACCTTGATCTGGTACTACGGAAGAGCGGCACCCTAGTGGCGGAGCTGAAACTGGTGGAGCGCAGCCGCACGGCGGGCTTCGAGGAGTATATGCGGATCACCGAGGGTGCCCTAGAGGCGCTGCTCTGGTTCAAGCGCTTCGCCCAGTCCGAGCTGAAGGTGCAAGGCGCCGATGTTAAGGAGGACTGACATGCCTGAGCAGAGCCTCCGCGATGACTTGGCCCGCCTGCACCCTACACCCGCCGGGGCTAACGCTGGCCTCTGGCTTGATCGCTTCTTGCCTGCACAACTGAGTAGCGAGGAAAAGCTCAAGGACGAGCAGCATCCCTACACCAGGCACATCAAGGCCGCCGCCGAGATCGGCGAGCCTGTGGCCTACGGGCGCTTCTTCGCTCGCTGGCGAATGGCCCTCGAAGATCTGCCGCAGTACGAGCGCGTGAAGATGGGCGAGGCCTCCGCTCGTGGGCGTGTGGTGGTCGGCCTGGGTGCCGAGGGCGTACTGGAGAATGCGATCACGCTGCACCGGGCCTACGGCGTGCCGTACATCCCTGGCAGCGCCCTGAAGGGGCTGACCGCCGCCTACGCCCATCGGCGCCTCCTGGACGGCACCTGGCACAAGGAGGTGCGGAATAAGGAAGGCCAGGTAGTCACAGCGCTCGGCGAGGCCCACAAGCTCGTCTTTGGCGATACGACCAGCGCTGGCTATGTCACCTTCTTCGATGCCCTATACGTGCCGGGCAGCGCAACCGCGACCCGCCCCCTGCTTCCCGACGTGCTGACGGTTCACCACCCGAAGTACTACCAGGGCGGCGACGAGGCCGTGGCTCCCGCCGATTGGGACAGCCCGACTCCCATCTCTTTTATCAGTGCCACTGGCCGTTTCCTGGTGGCCCTGGCCGGCCCCACGCAATGGGTTGACACCGCCTACGACATCCTTTCCCTTGCGCTTGATGAGTTAGGTGTAGGCGGCAAGACTGCCGCTGGCTATGGGCGTTTAACCCTGGATGGGCTGGCCGATGCCCGTGCCCGCCTCGGAGGCAGCCTGTCATCAGACACAGATGCATTGCCCGAGAACCAGGGCACTCCGGCAGACCTTGACCCTGATGCAGCCATTGCCGACGCGTTGATTGCGCGCATTAGCGCACTGGCAGACAATCGTGTAGCAAACGAGATCAACAAGTTTTACCAGGAAGTGAAGGGGCTCATGATCAGCCCAGCCCAGTATGCCCGTATCGCTGATGCCATTATCAAGAAGGTACGCGGCGCAGGCCGCGAGAAAGCCTCGGCAGACAAGGGCTGGTACAAGGAACTCCTTGCGGTGGTGCATGAGCGCGACGCGTCGGCACAGAGCTAGCATAAGGGTTGAGGAGGCACGTGTGACCACCACCCTGATCTCATTCCTTGGCGCGGGAAATTACACCGAGACCACCTATGTGTTCGGCGATGATCGCCATGCTACTTGCTATATGACCGAGGCGGCGGCTCACTTCTTCCGCCCCGACCGACTGCTGGTGATTGTCACCGTGCAGGCGCGTGATAAACACCTCGACGCGCTGTGCGCCCGCGTGGGTGATGCGCTGACGCCCGTGCCGGTACTCATTCCTTCCGGCCAGAGCGAGGCCGAGCAGTGGGCCATGTTCACCCGTATTGCCGAGGAGATCGCACCTGGCGATGAGATCATCTTCGACATCACCAACGGCTTCCGCTCGATCCCAGTGATCGCGCTCCTGGTTGCTGCCTATGTGCGGGTAGTGCGCCATGCGACCGTACGGCATCTGATTTACGGTGCATTTGATGCGAAGAACGCGCAGAATGAAACGCCGGTATTTGATCTGACGCCCCTCGTCAGTTTGCTCGACTGGACAACCGCAACCGAGGCGTTTTTACGCTACGGTCGCGCCGACGCGCTGCGTGACCTCGTGTCCAGCAGTGCGTCATTAGACAAGAGCGGCCCGTCGGCGGCGCACCAGTTGAGTGCGCGGCTGGGTGACCTTACCTCCGCGCTCCAAACCTCTCGCCCCGCTGAGGTGATGCAGACGGCCATCGGTTTGCCTGCCGACCTCGCGGCATTTCGTGCCGCGCAGCAACCCGGCGCACATGGGAATGAGCCGCTGAGCCTGCTGCTAACGACGATTGAGGGCGAGTATGCGCGAATTGGCCATGCCCGCCCGCACGACCGAACACTTGGGGGTGAAGTGCTGATCAAGCAGCTTGAGATGATCGAGTGGTACGCCCAAAAGCAACTCTACATCCAGGCATTTACCCTGACTCGCGAGTGGCTGATCTCGGTGGTGCTGGCCGAAGGCAATCTCGATCTTTATGGCGAAGATGAGCGCTGGCTCGCCGAAGCAGCCATCAATAGGTATCCGACCACGAATCAGCGCCCGCCGCGTGCGGTGCCGCTTGATCTCCAACAGGCGGGCAAACAACCAGTTTTGCAGCAACTCTGGGCGCGCTGCCGTAGATTGCGTAATGACCTTGCCCACGCAGGGATGAGCGGAGGCGCGAAGCGTGCCCTCGACGTTGAGCATGAGGTGCGTGCGGTCTGTGCACAGTTGCGCCCCGCCCTGCGTAGCCTTGGCTATCCGGTATAGGTATGTGTTGAATCGAGTGTTCCTCATGAGCGATAGTATCCATACACCCCGCCGCGGCGGCACCAAGCGCGACTCCTGGCGCACGTTCCACCGCCGGCTCTTCCTGGTGCGCCGGCTGGTGCGCGGGGCCGCCGACGCGGCCACCCTGATCGCCGACACCCGCGCGTTCTTCAACGCCAGCGGCGACGTGGAGGACATCTACCCCGGCGACGCGCGGGCCGCCCTGCGCCACGATATGGCCGCCCTGCGCGATGAGTTCGAGTGCGCGATCGACCTCGGGCCGGACCGGCGCTACGCCCTGAACGACCTCGGCCGCCTGGCCCTGCTCGACATGCCCGATGCAGATCTGGAGGCGCTGGCCTTTCTGATCAGCACCTTCGGGGAGAGCGCCCTGCCCAACGCCGGTCGGGTTGATGCGCTGCTCGACCGTATGGTCGCCCTGCTGCCCGCAGACCGCCGGGCGCATCTGCGCCGGCCCACCCGCGATGTGCGGCTGGACTACCCGCAGCCCTCGCGGGACACCGCCGACCGCACGCTCGACCTGATCAGGCGGGCGGTGTGTCACCAGGAGATCTGCTTCGCCTACCGCTCGAGCTACGCCCAGGGTGACGCCGTGGTGCAGCACCGTGTCGCGCCCTATGAGATCTTCTTCCGCGACGGCCACACCTATCTGGAGGCCTTCTGTCTGGCCTGCGGCATCCCCGATCTGGCGCGCAGCTATGTGATCTACCGGCTCGACCGGATCATTGAGGATAGCCTGGAGCTGCTACCTGATCGTCTGCCGCCGGTCTGGCCGAACCACCCGCGCTACCAGCTGCGCTATGTGCTGGCCGCGCCGGTGGCCCGCCAGCGCGACATCGCCCTCTGGTTCCCCGAGGGCGCGGCGGTCTTCCGCGACGATGGCTCGGCGGTGGTGACGGCGCAGGTGAGCGACCTGTGGCAGGCCCGCCAGATCCTGCTGCGCTATCGCGAGCACTGTCGGGTGCTTGAGCCGCCCGAGCTGGTGGCGATGCTGCGTGAGAGCGTCCAGCTGATGGGTGCGTGCTACGCCAGCGAGGAGGTATAAGTGGGGGCACATCAGGTCAACGAGTTCCTCTCCCGCTTTATCGACTCACGCGCCCCGGTGCTGTTTGTCGTCGGCTCCCTGGTGTTGGGGTTGTTCAGTAACGCGGTCTACGGGCTGGTACTCGTCTTATTCGGCGATTCTCCGTGGACGCTGATTGGCATTGTCGTCGCCGCAGCCGTGATTCTGCCGCTGCTCTACCTGAGCTTTCGCGCGCTAGTGCGTGCCTTTCGGCGACCGCAGACCACGACCATTGCCGAGGATCTCCGGGTGCTGCCACATCCCGCCCTTGTGCTACTGGTGAGTGCCAATAAAAATGCGCCGGAGCGCGATATGATCGTCCATCATCGTCAGCGTGCCACGTTGCGTCACTGCTGGCTGATTGTCACGCCGGCGGTACGGGCGCTCGGACGTCACGAGGATCTGCGCTACGAACTCCATAGCCATAACGTTGAAGCTCACTTGCTCGATCTTGAGGATGCGCGCCAGGCCCAGGGTTCTTATGCACAGGTGCGGCGGGCAGTCCGTGAGGCGCGGGCGCTGCTGGGGTCGGAGGTAGCGGTGATTGTCGACATTACGGGTGGGACGAAGCCGATGACCGCTGGGGCGGTGCTGGCCTGCCGCGAGACCGGAGCCGCGATGGAATATGCTGTGCACATACAGAGCAGGGGGAGCGGCGGACCAGTGCAGGGTGTGCCGTCTGCGCCAATTCTCATAACCTTTGCTGATGGAGAGGAGGGCCTATGAGCATCCCCTTGCTCCTGCTGAACTATAGCCACGCCATCCCCGCGGTCGAGCTGGCGCGGGTGGCGGAGATCTGCGGCGCGACGCCTGAGGTGCGTGTGGTGGCAACTCAGATCGACCGGGCCACCCCGATCGCTGAGGTGGCCCGCGCGCTGGCCGACGCCGCCGGGCTGAGCCCCGAGGCGTGGCAGATCACGCCGCTGGTCGTGAACCCGCCGGCCCTGGCCCCGCTGGCCCTGGCCCTGATCGCCGAGCTGCACGGCCGCTGCGGCGGATTCCCGGCCATGCTTAATGTGCGACCGGTGGCCGGCGCGATCCCGACGCGCTATGAGGTTGCCGAGGTGGTGAACCTTCAGACCGTGCGCGATGCCGCACGCCGGCTGCGCTGAGGTGGGGCCTCCCGGCGTGCTACAATACCCCCAGCCGAGCCTGGAGGACGCCTATGCCGACGCCATTTCCTGGGATGGACCCCTACCTGGAGCAGCCGGCCATCTGGCCGGATTTCCATAATAGCCTGATCGTCGCCCTGCGCGACGACCTCGCGCCGCGCCTGCGCCCGCGCTACTATGTCGCGATCGAGGAGCGTACCTACAC
>JBAXES010000062.1:0-12204 GCA_037140315.1 Chloroflexales bacterium | reverse complement strand
GGCGCGCTGGTAGTGGCTGGCCTTGGCGGCGATCACCGTGGGCGGCTCGGTGTCGCGGTCGTTCTCCAGGGCGTAGCGCACCCGCCGCTCGCCCTCCAGGGTCGGGTCGCGCGACCAGGGCACGAGGTCGGGGCGGTCGAAGTCGCCGCCGACGGTGACGATGATCAGGGCGTCCATCACCGGACGCGGTCGGGCCGGGTCGAGGCGCACCTCGCGCTCGACGTACAGCCCGCTGATCCCACGCTGCCCCGCGTAGTCCACCGCCCGACCCAGCTCGATGATGCGGACAATCGCCTCACTGGTCGTGCTGTCGTGGGGCACCATCCGCCGCGACCGGGGCTCCTTATACTCCGGCGGGTACTGGTCACTCTCGCGGATGCTGTCCCGCCCCTTGCGGGTGATCGACCAGAGCGCCCCCTGCCGCTGGGGCGTACTACGCCCAGGCACCCAGCGCGACCACATGCGCCGCTCGACGTAGCCTTCCCGGTGAAGTTCGCGTAGGAGCTGCTGCGTCGCGCGCACGCTTTGGCCCATTAGCCAAAGCCGATGCATATGGTCGGTACGCAGCTCGCCCAGCCAGGCGAGGCTGATCAGCAGATTATGGATGTCGGTTTCTCGGTACATCGCCGTTGCAAAAAGCGGAAAAACACGTCCTTTGGTCGGCCCGGCTGGAGAACACCATTGGCCCGTCCGCATCAGGACGCCGCAAACGTGCCCAAACGAAGCGCAAGCGAAGCGCAAACGACGCCCAAACGACGCCCAAACGACGCCCAAGCGACGCCCAAACGACGCCGGTTTCCTACCGGCAAATGTTTGACAAAACGCCTTTTTTGCAGCCAAACCCTCGCAAAACGGGCGATTCTGGCCCTCCCGCCGGGGCTGCAAAAGTTTGCAACCCTGGTTGGGCGCTAGCACTGGTGCCATCACCGGTGTGGTCACTGGTGATGGCACCCCTGACATCACTGGTGCCATCACGCGCCCTCCTTGGCCGGCTCAACAGTCAGGTCGTCGGGCTCGGCCCGACCCAGCCGGCTCGGCTCGCGGCGGTCGATCTCGGGGAAGTGGGCCTGCTGGGTTGGCTTGGGCTCCACCGCGACGCTGGTGGATGTGGGCGCGACCCCGCTGGCGGCGCGGCGATGATTGGGCACTGTCGCCTCCCCCGGCTGGATGGCCGGCGGATGCGGGCGTACTCGGCCATCGCCAGGACGCGCGGGCGGGCGGCGCGCAGGCGGGCCAGCCAGACCTGGCGCTCACGCGTGTCGGGGATGCCGCCCGGGTGGGCCAGGATGTGCTGGCGCTGGGCGGCGCGGATGGCGTCCCAGCGCTCCAACAGCATCGTCCAGCGCTCGGCGTCACTGGCCGCGAGCGCCTGGGCCACCGCCTCAGGGTCGGCGTGCGGGCCATACATCAGCTGGCAGATCGCCCGGTCGAAGGCGGGCGTGGCCGAGTCCGGCGGCAGCACCTGCTGCCAGTCGGTGGTGGTCTCGACCGCCACGGCGACCTCCAGCGGCGGCAGCCAGGGCAGTGGGCGCATCGAGAACAGCCGGGTGAGCGTCCCGTGGACGCCGATCCAGGCGTACTGATGCTCACGCGGCTCCTGCCCCGCGATGTCTGCCGGGGTAATCCCGCTCTCGGCGTAGTGGCGGGCGTAGAGGGTCGCATCCGGCTCCTGGGTGCGCAGCAGGACGCGGTTGGAGATCGCGGTCAGCGCGTAGTCGGCCAGGTCGCCGAGCTGCGTGTGGAGCTGGTTGGCGATGATGGTGATGATGCCGAAGGCCCGCACCTGGGTCAGGGCGTCGCGCACGTCCTTGGTGTCGCAGTTCTCGATCAGCACCTGGAACTCGTCGCCGATGAAGCCGTACTCGGGCCGGGTGAGATCGGAGCCGGGGCGGCTGAAGGCGGCGCGCAATAACGCCTGGAAGAGCAACATGCCCACCGGCCCGGCCAGGCCGCCGAGCGTACGATGGGGGAGCGGGGCCAGGACGATCAGCCGCTCGGCGATGGCGTCGCGGAACGACAGCGCCGGCGTGGTCTGGTTGAAGAGATAGCGGGTCAGCTCGGAGTCGAGCAGCATATCGAAGCGGCTGACCAGGGCGTCACGGCTGGCCTTCTGCTGCTCGCCGATTTGGGGAAACTCGACCATCCAGAAGTCGCGCACCTCGACGTTGCGGCAGGATGGGAGCAGGCGCTCGCGGTAGCCGGCGTCGAGCAGGGCCAGCCCGAGCAGCAGCGGCGCGATCTACGCGCGCGGCGGCGGGCCGGCGCGGGGCGGGGCGGGGTCGCACATCGGGCAGTTCCTCCACACATCATCTCGTAGTGAGCGTGTAGGAGGAGCCCTGTGCTACAAACGACTGGGAACAGCGACCACGTTGTGTCGCCGATCAGCCTATCCGTAGCCGCAGGCGACACAGGGTGGGGGCAGGAGCGCTTCGGATGTGGTGGAGATCAGGCCAACGCCTCCGGGCAGGCCGCCCCGGAGGCCGGCGACGAATCCGCCGATGGCAGGGGAGGGTGTCTGCGCTGACGGGGCGGCAATGACGGTGGCATCTGGCAGCCACGACACCGCTGACCGATCATCGCGCAGTTGCGGGGGATGCGAGCGCGCGTGCGCGCTTGTTGGCCCATTCCACGTATCCCGCGTGGCGCGGTATCATACGGCTGGCATGACCCCATCTGAATCGCGCGGTTGACAACGGAGGAGTGATGGCCTGCTTTCTGATCAGCACCATGCCGGGCTTCAGCCACATCCAGCAGATCGGCGTCATTGCCCGCGCGCTGGTGGCCCGCGGGCATACGGTCTGGTGGCATACCAGCGCCACCTTTCAGTCCGCCGTCGAGGCGTGCGGGGCACACTTCACCCCGGCCAGCCCCGCCGCCATCCCACGCCTCTACGCCGATCCCGGCGCTGCGCGCACCGCGCAGGAAACGCTGGCCGGTCGGCGACCACGCCTCGCCAGCCTCCAGGCCGATCTCCAGGAGCTCTTCGTTGCGCCGCTCCGCGCCCAGCACGACGACTACCAGGCCCTCCTGCCGACAATCCGCCCCGACGCCCTGATCGCCGACCTCATGACCCTCGGCCCGGCGCTCTTTGCCGAGACCACGGGCATCCCCTGGGCGATGGTCGGGATGAGCACCCTGAGCGTGGCCAGCCCCGATGTCGGGCCGTTCACCCTTGGGCTTCCCCCAGCCCGCACCCCGCTCACCCGCCTGGCCTACGGGTTGATGCACCGGTTCTTCGCCCAGGTGCTGATGCGCCCCGTGAACCGCTCCACCAACGCCGCGCGGGCCACCCTGGCCCTGCCGCCCCTCCCGCACGGGCGAATGTTCTTCGATCTCCAGCTCTCGCCCTACCTGTACCTCCAGGGAACCACGCCGAGCTTCGAGTACCCCCGTCGCCAGCTGCCGCCCCAGGTTCATTTTGTCGGCCCGCTGATTGGCGGGCCAGCCGTGCCGTTTACGCCGCCCGCCTGGTGGCCCGAGCTCGCGACCGCCCGCACCGTCGTCCATGTCTCGCAGGGCACCGTGGCGACCGCGCCCGAGGCGCTGCTCCTCCCCACGCTGCACGCGCTCGCTGACGAGCCCCTACTGGTGGTGGCGGTGACCGGGGGCGCGCCCACCGCCCGGCTGGGCGACCAGCTCCCCGCGAATGCACGCGTGGCACCGTTCCTTCCCTATGCCGCCCTGCTCCCGCACACGACCGTGATGGTCACCAACGGGGGCTACGGCGGTGTGCAGCTCGCCCTCGCCCACGGCGTCCCCCTGGTTGCGGCGGGCAAGAGCGAGGACAAGGCGGAGGTCTGCGCGCGGATCGGCTGGAGCGGGGCCGGGGTCAACCTGGACACCCATCGGCCGACGCCCGCGCAGATCCGCAGCGCCGTGCGGCAGGTGCTGGCGGATGATCGCTATCGGCGGCGGGCCCAGGTGATCCAGCAGGAGTTTACGCACTACGACGCGGGGCCGACCGCCGCCGCCCTGCTTGAGCGTCTGGCCGTGACCAGGCGCCCCGTCCTGCGTGCTGCCGGGATGTCGATCCCCACAACGGAGCACCTGTCATCGAGCGACGAATGATCGGTCACGTGATCGGTCATGCGCGCGCTGATGCCTCAGCGTTCTGAGCCATCAGCGTGCGCATGACCGATCACTGGCCGCCCGCCAAAACAAGTGCCAGCGCCGATCTACGGCGCAGATACCGCCGGCTGGGCCAGGGCACTATGCGCCGCCAGCACCTGGAGCGCACTGGTCACGATCTGATTCGGGTCGGCCTCCTCGCGCGTGAAGGCCGCAGCGATGGCGATGCCGCTGCCGGGGAAATACCACATCGCGCTGCGGTATCCCTCCAGCAGGCCGGTGTGGCCGAGCGCCAGGCGGGCCTCTGGGGGGAGGCCCGGCGCGGGCAGGGTGCGCCGCATCACCCCGAGGCCGTAGGCGAAGTCCGCGACTCCCCAGGCACCGCCGGTCGGCGCACAGGCAAGCATCATATTCAAGGTCGCTGGCTGCAGCAGCGCGCCCCACACCAGACCCTGGGTAAAGCGCGTGAGGTCCGCGACGGTCGAGCTGACCCCGCCAGCCGCCCAGGCGACCGACATATTCAGGGCGGTGCGGTCGGCCCCACCCCCATAGCCGTGGGCGAGATCGCCGGGGTCGGCGCTCGGCGGCGACAGGGCGGTATTGCTCAGGCCGAGGGGTGTGATGACACGTTGCCGGAGCTCCTGCTCCAAGGGGTGATGTGTGACCTGCTCGATGATCAGGCCCAGCAGGATGTAGTTGGTGTTCGAGTAGTCCCAACGCCCGGGCGCCCCAGGCGCAAAGCGCCGCGGGAGACGCAGCGCCTCGGCGACCAGCTCCTGCGGGGTCCACTGATGCTCCGGGCTCTGATGCGCGCGGGCGATCAGGTCGTCGGTGAGGTAGTCGGGCAACCCACTGGTGTGGCCGAGGAGCTGGCGAACGGTGATCTGCTCGCCCCCCGGGACGAACCCCGGCAGCCAGTGCGCGACGCGGTGGTCGAGCAGCAGCCAGCCCTCCTGGACAAGCTGGAGGGCGACGGCGGCGACGAAGGGCTTGGTGATACTGCCCACGCGCACGCGGGCGTCTGGGGCGAGCGGTGTGCCGGTGGCAAGGTTGGCCACCCCACGGGCGCCGCGGTAGAGCTCGCCGTTCGGCAGGGCGACGGCGAGCAGCGCGCCTGGCGCGCCGGCGTCAGCCCGCGCCGCCTCAAGGACGCGGCCCAGGTCGGCGACAAGGTCCGGCCCGAGCGCGGGGACGGCGGGGGGCGCGGCGGGCTGTCTGGCACCTGCGGGCGCTGCCGGCAGAGCGATCAGCATGAGCAGCATAAGCAGCGGCAGGAGGCTGCGGTGGAGGGGCGCACGAGCCATCAGGAGATCCCTATCATGTGTCCCACCCTGGTTGGGTGCGGTAGCCGTTCTGGAGCTTGCGCCATGCGTGCCTCCTTCTGCGTAAACGCGCGAGCCCACCATCGCCATTGTGAACGACACGATACCACAACGGCATCTCCTGTAGTTTGCTCGGTGTCCGGACAGAGGCACCCATGTGATTCTGGACCGCATGGCATCACGGATGATCGTACCCGGGTGGAAAGCTTTACGTTGTCGTACGGTAGTTTCATTTTTCCGAGTGATTTTAGTAAGATATCAAGAATGCGCGCGCTATGGCAACGGAGGAAGGGGTGCGGAACAAGCGCTACCCCTCCCGCAGGTGGAGCGGCGCTTCCTGGGCCCAGGCCACCAGCGCCGGGCGGGCGTGCGGCAGGCCCAGCTGGTCGTAGAGCGCGGTGAGCACGTGGCGCAGCCGATCTGCTGAGAGGCCGACGGCCCGCGCGATCTGCGCCGTCGTCGCGCCGGTCGCGAGCAGCGACAGGATGCGACACTGGCGGTCGGTGAGGCCCAGCACCGCCGCGACCTGGGCGTCCCGGGACGGCGCGTCGGCAGGCGCGGGCCCGACGATGACGCTGTGGGGGCCGGCCAGCGCCGGGGCGGCGTCCGCACCACTGGCGTAGATCAGCAGCGGCAGGCCGTGCGTGCGGCACAGGGCCTCCCCCTCGGCCAGCGCGTCAGGCGCGCACACCAGCAGATCGACCGTGCCCGCGCGGGCACGGTCGATCTGCTGGTGTGCGCGCCTGACGCGCTGGCCGAGGGGGAGGCCCTGTGCCGCACGCACGGCCTGCCGCTGCTGATCTACGCCAGTGGTGCGGACGCCGCCCCGGCGCTGGCCGGCCCCCACAGCGTCATCGTCGGGCCCGCGCCTGCCGACGCGCCGTCCCGGGACGCCCAGGTCGCGGCGGTGCTGGGCCTCACCGACCGCCAGTGTCGCATCCTGTCGCTGCTCGCGACCGGCGCGACGACGGCGCAGATCGCGCGGGCCGTCGGCCTCTCAGCAGATCGGCTGCGCCACGTGCTCACCGCGCTCTACGACCAGCTGGGCCTGCCGCACGCCCGCCCGGCGCTGGTGGCCTGGGCCCAGGAAGCGCCGCTCCACCTGCGGGAGGGGTAGCGCTTGTTCCGCACCCCTTCCTCCGTTGCCATAGCGCGCGCATTCTTGATATCTTACTAAAATCACTCGGAAAAATGAAACTACCGTACGACAACGTAAAGCTTTCCACCCGGGTACGATCATCCGTGATGCCATGCGGTCCAGAATCACATGGGTGCCTCTGTCCGGACACCGAGCAAACTACAGGAGATGCCGTTGTGGTATCGTGTCGTTCACAATGGCGATGGTGGGCTCGCGCGTTTACGCAGAAGGAGGCACGCATGGCGCAAGCTCCAGAACGGCTACCGCACCCAACCAGGGTGGGACACATGATAGGGATCTCCTGATGGCTCGTGCGCCCCTCCACCGCAGCCTCCTGCCGCTGCTTATGCTGCTCATGCTGATCGCTCTGCCGGCAGCGCCCGCAGGTGCCAGACAGCCCGCCGCGCCCCCCGCCGTCCCCGCGCTCGGGCCGGACCTTGTCGCCGACCTGGGCCGCGTCCTTGAGGCGGCGCGGGCTGACGCCGGCGCGCCAGGCGCGCTGCTCGCCGTCGCCCTGCCGAACGGCGAGCTCTACCGCGGCGCCCGTGGGGTGGCCAACCTTGCCACCGGCACACCGCTCGCCCCAGACGCCCGCGTGCGCGTGGGCAGTATCACCAAGCCCTTCGTCGCCGCCGTCGCCCTCCAGCTTGTCCAGGAGGGCTGGCTGCTGCTCGACCACCGCGTCGCGCACTGGCTGCCGGGGTTCGTCCCGGGGGGCGAGCAGATCACCGTTCGCCAGCTCCTCGGCCACACCAGTGGGTTGCCCGACTACCTCACCGACGACCTGATCGCCCGCGCGCATCAGAGCCCGGAGCATCAGTGGACCCCGCAGGAGCTGGTCGCCGAGGCGCTGCGTCTCCCGCGGCGCTTTGCGCCTGGGGCGCCCGGGCGTTGGGACTACTCGAACACCAACTACATCCTGCTGGGCCTGATCATCGAGCAGGTCACACATCACCCCTTGGAGCAGGAGCTCCGGCAACGTGTCATCACACCCCTCGGCCTGAGCAATACCGCCCTGTCGCCGCCGAGCGCCGACCCCGGCGATCTCGCCCACGGCTATGGGGGTGGGGCCGACCGCACCGCCCTGAATATGTCGGTCGCCTGGGCGGCTGGCGGGGTCAGCTCGACCGTCGCGGACCTCACGCGCTTTACCCAGGGTCTGGTGTGGGGCGCGCTGCTGCAGCCAGCGACCTTGAATATGATGCTTGCCTGTGCGCCGACCGGCGGTGCCTGGGGAGTCGCGGACTTCGCCTACGGCCTCGGGGTGATGCGGCGCACCCTGCCCGCGCCGGGCCTCCCCCCAGAGGCCCGCCTGGCGCTCGGCCACACCGGCCTGCTGGAGGGATACCGCAGCGCGATGTGGTATTTCCCCGGCAGCGGCATCGCCATCGCTGCGGCCTTCACGCGCGAGGAGGCCGACCCGAATCAGATCGTGACCAGTGCGCTCCAGGTGCTGGCGGCGCATAGTGCCCTGGCCCAGCCGGCGGTATCTGCGCCGTAGATCGGCGCTGGCACTTGTTTTGGCGGGCGGCCAGTGATCGGTCATGCGCACGCTGATGGCTCAGAACGCTGAGGCATCAGCGCGCGCATGACCGATCACGTGACCGATCATTCGTCGCTCGATGACAGGTGCTCCGTTGTGGGGATCGACATCCCGGCAGCACGCAGGACGGGGCGCCTGGTCACGGCCAGACGCTCAAGCAGGGCGGCGGCGGTCGGCCCCGCGTCGTAGTGCGTAAACTCCTGCTGGATCACCTGGGCCCGCCGCCGATAGCGATCATCCGCCAGCACCTGCCGCACGGCGCTGCGGATCTGCGCGGGCGTCGGCCGATGGGTGTCCAGGTTGACCCCGGCCCCGCTCCAGCCGATCCGCGCGCAGACCTCCGCCTTGTCCTCGCTCTTGCCCGCCGCAACCAGGGGGACGCCGTGGGCGAGGGCGAGCTGCACACCGCCGTAGCCCCCGTTGGTGACCATCACGGTCGTGTGCGGGAGCAGGGCGGCATAGGGAAGGAACGGTGCCACGCGTGCATTCGCGGGGAGCTGGTCGCCCAGCCGGGCGGTGGGCGCGCCCCCGGTCACCGCCACCACCAGTAGGGGCTCGTCAGCGAGCGCGTGCAGCGTGGGGAGGAGCAGCGCCTCGGGCGCGGTCGCCACGGTGCCCTGCGAGACATGGACGACGGTGCGGGCGGTCGCGAGCTCGGGCCACCAGGCGGGCGGCGTAAACGGCACGGCTGGCCCGCCAATCAGCGGGCCGACAAAATGAACCTGGGGCGGCAGCTGGCGACGGGGGTACTCGAAGCTCGGCGTGGTTCCCTGGAGGTACAGGTAGGGCGAGAGCTGGAGATCGAAGAACATTCGCCCGTGCGGGAGGGGCGGCAGGGCCAGGGTGGCCCGCGCGGCGTTGGTGGAGCGGTTCACGGGGCGCATCAGCACCTGGGCGAAGAACCGGTGCATCAACCCGTAGGCCAGGCGGGTGAGCGGGGTGCGGGCTGGGGGAAGCCCAAGGGTGAACGGCCCGACATCGGGGCTGGCCACGCTCAGGGTGCTCATCCCGACCATCGCCCAGGGGATGCCCGTGGTCTCGGCAAAGAGCGCCGGGCCGAGGGTCATGAGGTCGGCGATCAGGGCGTCGGGGCGGATTGTCGGCAGGAGGGCCTGGTAGTCGTCGTGCTGGGCGCGGAGCGGCGCAACGAAGAGCTCCTGGAGATCGGCCTGGAGGCTGGCGAGGCGTGGTCGCCGACCGGCCAGCGTTTCCTGCGCGGTGCGCGCAGCGCCGGGATCGGCGTAGAGGCGTGGGATGGCGGCGGGGCTGGCCGGGGTGAAGTGTGCCCCGCACGCCTCGACGGCGGACTGAAAGGTGGCGCTGGTATGCCACCAGACCGTATGCCCGCGGGCCACCAGCGCGCGGGCAATGACGCCGATCTGCTGGATGTGGCTGAAGCCCGGCATGGTGCTGATCAGAAAGCAGGCCATCACTCCTCCGTTGTCAACCGCGCGATTCAGATGGGGTCATGCCAGCCGTATGATACCGCGCCACGCGGGATACGTGGAATGGGCCAACAAGCGCGCACGCGCGCTCGCATCCCCCGCAACTGCGCGATGATCGGTCAGCGGTGTCGTGGCTGCCAGATGCCACCGTCATTGCCGCCCCGTCAGCGCAGACACCCTCCCCTGCCATCGGCGGATTCGTCGCCGGCCTCCGGGGCGGCCTGCCCGGAGGCGTTGGCCTGATCTCCACCACATCCGAAGCGCTCCTGCCCCCACCCTGTGTCGCCTGCGGCTACGGATAGGCTGATCGGCGACACAACGTGGTCGCTGTTCCCAGTCGTTTGTAGCACAGGGCTCCTCCTACACGCTCACTACGAGATGATGTGTGGAGGAACTGCCCGATGTGCGACCCCGCCCCGCCCCGCGCCGGCCCGCCGCCGCGCGCGTAGATCGCGCCGCTGCTGCTCGGGCTGGCCCTGCTCGACGCCGGCTACCGCGAGCGCCTGCTCCCATCCTGCCGCAACGTCGAGGTGCGCGACTTCTGGATGGTCGAGTTTCCCCAAATCGGCGAGCAGCAGAAGGCCAGCCGTGACGCCCTGGTCAGCCGCTTCGATATGCTGCTCGACTCCGAGCTGACCCGCTATCTCTTCAACCAGACCACGCCGGCGCTGTCGTTCCGCGACGCCATCGCCGAGCGGCTGATCGTCCTGGCCCCGCTCCCCCATCGTACGCTCGGCGGCCTGGCCGGGCCGGTGGGCATGTTGCTCTTCCAGGCGTTATTGCGCGCCGCCTTCAGCCGCCCCGGCTCCGATCTCACCCGGCCCGAGTACGGCTTCATCGGCGACGAGTTCCAGGTGCTGATCGAGAACTGCGACACCAAGGACGTGCGCGACGCCCTGACCCAGGTGCGGGCCTTCGGCATCATCACCATCATCGCCAACCAGCTCCACACGCAGCTCGGCGACCTGGCCGACTACGCGCTGACCGCGATCTCCAACCGCGTCCTGCTGCGCACCCAGGAGCCGGATGCGACCCTCTACGCCCGCCACTACGCCGAGAGCGGGATTACCCCGGCAGACATCGCGGGGCAGGAGCCGCGTGAGCATCAGTACGCCTGGATCGGCGTCCACGGGACGCTCACCCGGCTGTTCTCGATGCGCCCACTGCCCTGGCTGCCGCCGCTGGAGGTCGCCGTGGCGGTCGAGACCACCACCGACTGGCAGCAGGTGCTGCCGCCGGACTCGGCCACGCCCGCCTTCGACCGGGCGATCTGCCAGCTGATGTATGGCCCGCACGCCGACCCTGAGGCGGTGGCCCAGGCGCTCGCGGCCAGTGACGCCGAGCGCTGGACGATGCTGTTGGAGCGCTGGGACGCCATCCGCGCCGCCCAGCGCCAGCACATCCTGGCCCACCCGGGCGGCATCCCCGACACGCGTGAGCGCCAGGTCTGGCTGGCCCGCCTGCGCGCCGCCCGCCCGCGCGTCCTGGCGATGGCCGAGTACGCCCGCATCCGCCGGCCATCCAGCCGGGGGAGGCGACAGTGCCCAATCATCGCCGCGCCGCCAGCGGGGTCGCGCCCACATCCACCAGCGTCGCGGTGGAGCCCAAGCCAACCCAGCAGGCCCACTTCCCCGAGATCGACCGCCGCGAGCCGAGCCGGCTGGGTCGGGCCGAGCCCGACGACCTGACTGTTGAGCCGGCCAAGGAGGGCGCGTGATGGCACCAGTGATGTCAGGGGTGCCATCACCAGTGACCACACCGGTGATGGCACCAGTGCTAGCGCCCAACCAGGGTTGCAAACTTTTGCAGCCCCGGCGGGAGGGCCAGAATCGCCCGTTTTGCGAGGGTTTGGCTGCAAAAAAGGCGTTTTGTCAAACATTTGCCGGTAGGAAACCGGCGTCGTTTGGGCGTCGCTTGGGCGTCGTTTGGGCGTCGTTTGGGCGTCGTTTGCGCTTCGCTTGCGCTTCGTTTGGGCACGTTTGCGGCGTCCTGATGCGGACGGGCCAATGGTGTTCTCCAGCCGGGCCGACCAAAGGACGTGTTTTTCCGCTTTTTGCAACGGCGATGTACCGAGAAACCGACATCCATAATCTGCTGATCAGCCTCGCCTGGCTGGGCGAGCTGCGTACCGACCATATGCATCGGCTTTGGCTAATGGGCCAAAGCGTGCGCGCGACGCAGCAGCTCCTACGCGAACTTCACCGGGAAGGCTACGTCGAGCGGCGCATGTGGTCGCGCTGGGTGCCTGGGCGTAGTACGCCCCAGCGGCAGGGGGCGCTCTGGTCGATCACCCGCAAGGGGCGGGACAGCATCCGCGAGAGTGACCAGTACCCGCCGGAGTATAAGGAGCCCCGGTCGCGGCGGATGGTGCCCCACGACAGCACGACCAGTGAGGCGATTGTCCGCATCATCGAGCTGGGTCGGGCGGTGGACTACGCGGGGCAGCGTGGGATCAGCGGGCTGTACGTCGAGCGCGAGGTGCGCCTCGACCCGGCCCGACCGCGTCCGGTGATGGACGCCCTGATCATCGTCACCGTCGGCGGCGACTTCGACCGCCCCGACCTCGTGCCCTGGTCGCGCGACCCGACCCTGGAGGGCGAGCGGCGGGTGCGCTACGCCCTGGAGAACGACCGCGACACCGAGCCGCCCACGGTGATCGCCGCCAAGGCCAGCCACTACCAGCGCGCC
>JBAXES010000061.1:0-12270 GCA_037140315.1 Chloroflexales bacterium | reverse complement strand
AGCCCGGTCTGGTTGTGCAGGAACGCCTCCCACCAGTGGGCCGGCACGAACTCGGGCAGAATGATCAGCAGCTCATCATCGCTGTAGCGACTGTCCACCTCGTCGATAAAGCGCAGCAGCGGGGTGATCAGCGAGCGGTAGGGCGACTCGAGCACCACCAGCGGCACCTCGTTGCCCCAGTCTCCCCAGCGGGCCTGGATCTTCGCAATATAGTCGGCGTCGAGGCTCACCGTGACCGCCGTGACATTGTCGGGGGCCAGCGTGCGGGCCAGCTCCAGCGCGGGCAGGGTGCCCTTGTGCAGGCCGCTCACCAGGACGACCGCCGTGATCCGGCGCACGGGCTGGGGCTTCACCGCCGTCGCCAGCGAGAGCTGCTCGGCCACCCGCACATAGTGGCTGTGAATCGCGCTGAAGTTCACCACCAGCAGCGGGATGAGCACCAGCACCGCCCAGGCCCCGTGGGTGAACTTGGTGACGGCCAGCACCACCAGCACCACGGCGGTGAGCACGGCGCCCAGGCCGTTGATGCTCAGCCCGTAGCGCCAGCCAGGCTCCTTCTCGCGCAGGTGATGGACGACCATGCCGCCCTGCGAGAGCGTGAACGAGAGGAACACGCCGATCGCGTAGAGCGGCAGCATCGCGATCTCGTTGGCCCCGAAGAAGACCACCAGCCCCGCCGCGAAGAGCGAGAGCACCAGGATGCCGTTGGAGAAGACCAGCCGGTCCCCGCGCGAGGAGAACTGGCGCGGCAGGAAGCGGTCGTTGGCCAGCAGCGAGGCCAGGCGCGGGAAGTCCGCGTAGGCGGTGTTGGCCGCCAGCACCAGGATCAGGGCGGTGGCGACCTGGAGGATCGTGTAGATCGGGCCGACCCCGAAGACGTTGCGCGCGATCTGCGAGACCACCGTCTCGTGGGTGATCTCGTTGGGGATGGCCTGGAGGTGGTCGGCCAGCCACGAGATGCCGAGGAACATGGTCCCGAGGATGCCGACCATCCAGCTGAGGGTGGTGGCAGCGTTCTTGGCCTCGGGCTTATGGAAGGCCGGGATGCCGTTGGAGATCGCCTCGACGCCGGTGAGGGCGGTGCAGCCGGCGGCGAAGGCCCGCAGCACCAGCCAGAGGCCCAGGCCCTCGCCGGCCTCAAGGGCCGGCGCGGCCGGCTGGACGACCGGCGCGGCCGTGCCGAACAGCACCCCGACCAGCCCCCATGCGATCATGGCCAGGATGCTGATAATAAAGACGTAGGTCGGCACGGCGAAGACCGCGCCGCTCTCCTTGACCCCGCGCAGGTTGGCCAGGCCGACAATCAGGATGCAGACCAGGGCGATCTCGACGGCGTAGTTGGCGAGCCAGGGCGCGCCCCAGTTGCCGGCCAGCGAGGTGATCGCGGCCACGCCGGCCGAGATCGAGACGGCCACGGTGAGCACATAGTCGATCAGCAGGGCGGCGGCGGCGATCAGCCCCGGCAGTGGGCCGAGGTTCTCGTGGGCGACGATGTAGGCGCCGCCGCCGCTCGGGTAGGCGTGGATGGTCTGGCGGTAGGAGATGGCGATCACCAGGAGCAGGAAGGCGATGCCGCCGGCGACGGGCAGACCGAGGCCGAGGGCCGAGGCCCCGCCGAGGATGAGCACGGCGAGGATGGCCTCGGTGGCGTAGGCGACGGAGGAGAGCGCGTCGGAGGAGAAGACCGCCAGGGCGGTGATCTTGTTCAGCCGCTCCTGGTGCTGGTGCTCAGTGGCGATCGGCTTGCCGATCAGCAGGCGTTTGAACGACGTGGCCATACGGGCAACTCCTCATTTAGATACGCGATGCGCCAGATCGCGGGCAAAAAAAACACGCCGACTCCGCAGTCGGCGCAACGGGTCGGCTGTCTGGGAACGACCCCGCTCGTACGGGTGACGCTCATCAGTGAGCCGCGCGTGTGTAGTACGCGCGATCATACTACCGGCGCGGGGCGGAATCAACCGGGTCGGCGTAAAGATGCCGTAAATATTTATCCCCGCCGCAAGCAGCGCACGACCCCGCAGGCGAGCGCCTCTGCGGGGTCGTGCGCCATCGCGCTGGTGCGCGGGTCAACTGTGCGGCGCGGGGTCGTGGCTGCGGGCGATGATCTACGGTGGGCCGAGCGGCCCTAAACGCCGAAGGCGAGCCGCTCGTCAAGCCACACGAAGTAGGACGGGAAGCGCAGCGCCACGCCGAGGTCGTGGAGGAGCCGGGCGTTGCTCAGGCGCACCGAGGCGGTGAGCATCGCCACCACGCTGTGGTCGAGGCCAGACTGCAGGGCCACCGCGGGCGAGAAGGTGCGCGGCGGCACCATGCCCAGGCGGCGGCGCACCTCAGCCACCAGGTCGTAGAGGCGAACCGGATCGTTGTCGCCGACGTTGTAGATTGCGCCGGGCTGTCCGTCGGTGGCGACCCGCGCCAGGATCTCGACCAGGTCGTCGACGTGGATGTGTGAGACAAAGTTGCGCCCGTCGCCGTAGATCGTCAGCGGGCCGTCCTCGATCGCGGCCAGCGGGTCGCGCTCGGGGCCGTAGATCGCGGCGACCCGCAGGATGATCGCCGGGAAGCGGTGGTTGCGGGCGGCGGCTATGATCGTCTGCTCGGCCTCAGCCATCACCGACCCGAGGGCGCAGATCGGGCGGACGGGCGCATCCTCATCGATCAGGGCGTCGCCAGCGTCGCCGTAGGCGGCCACGTTCGAGGTGAAGGTGTAGGAGCGGACGCTGCGGGAGCGCGAGCACGCGGCGATCAGGTTCTGGTTGCCGTCGACGAAGGTGCGGCGCACCGAGCCGCTCTCGATCGCCAGGCGCGAGGTCACGTTCAGCACATAATCGATGCCATCGGCCACGCCGATCAGCGTGTCGGCCTGCGTCAGATCGCCGGTCCAGACGGACATCCCCCGCGCGGCCAGGTCCTCGACCAGATCGCTCTCGGGGTTACGCACCAGCCCGCGCACGCGGTGGCCCTGCGAGAGGAGCCGCGCGGCGAGCCGTGAGCCTACGTAGCCAGATGCGCCCGCGATCAGGTAGTACGCCATAGTCCACCTCGTCATTGCTTGCGGCGGGGTGGGCGGCGTCGTCGACGGGGCCCCGCCTGATCCACATGTTCAGGCTGCCCCCTGCCCTCGCCGGTGCGCGCGATCCGACTGTTCAGGTGCAGCTCAATGCGCGGGATTCTAGCATCTTTCCCGGCGGGCTGCGGTGTGGCGCTGGCGCTCGATCTTGTGCATTTCCTGTGCGTTTGACGAATCCGCGCTTCGCCCGTAGCATCCCTGCCTGTGCCCCGCCGATCACACAAGGTTCGCCATGGTCATCGCCGCCTACGTGCTCTACGCCGCCATCCAGATCGCCCTGCTGGCGTTCGCCATCCGCCTGCTGCTCCGCGACCGCCACTGGCTGCTGGCCGCCTTTGTGATCAACGTCTTCGGGCTAGCCTACGACAACCTGGCCATCGGCCTCGGCTCCCTGATCGGCCCCGGCGACACCCTGATGGCGCTGAGCTACCCGCGCTACGCAATCCACGCCCTCACCACGCCGCTCTTCGGCATGATCGGGCTCTGCCTGGCCCAGAGCGCCGGCGTGGGCTGGGCCCGCAGCCGCGCGGCCAGCACCGCCTTCTGGGCGATCACCCTGCCGGCCCTGGCATGGGCGATCTACACCGACCTGATCGCGCTGCGCCTGGAGCCGGCCACCTCGATGGGCACCCTGCGCTACGCCAACGCCGCCGCCAGCGGCGCGCCGATCCCGGCGATCATCGCGATCACCCTGCTGATCATCTGCGGCGGCGGCATCCTGGCCCGCGCCCGCTGGCCGTGGCTGCTGATCGGCGCGCTGGTCATGTTCGCCACGGCGGGGTCGGCCGCCAAGCTCGGCGTGGTCGCCAACCTGGGCGAGATCGCGCTGGTGGCCGGCATCGTGGCCACCGCCCAGCGCTTCCCGCGCCGCATCCCACACTAGCTGTACCATCGGTTAAGGCTCCAGCCCCGCACATCATAGGCGCGGGCAGGGAACTATTGACGTTCAGGCGACGTCCTCTCAGTCAAGAAGGAAGGCGTGATTGAAGGAGTAAGACATGAAGGTGCCACTGCTATACTGTGCGCTCCCGGGGCTGCTGGTCGTCGCTCTAGCCGCCTGCGGCAGCATCGCATCGGCTGTCCCCGAGACGGCCACACCGCTAGCGTCGCCGAGACAGGAGACCGCTATGCCAACGAATCCGCCCGGCCCGTCGCCAGAAACCTCCCCTACCCCGTCCCCTTCGCCGCAGCCCACGCAGCCGCCCAAGGCTACGCCGACGGACCAGCCCACAGCCGCCCCGTCGCCACAGCCGGCCCTCCAGATCGCGCCGACGCTTGAGGTCGCGCCGATTAGCCAGGCGACAGAGGCGCCCATAGGAGGATCGATCAAGATGGGACTGGATCGCTATGTGCAGGTCGCTAAGGCCGACCTGGCCACGCGGCTCAGCATCGCCCCCGAGGTGATCGAGCTGATCGAGGCCCGCTCGGTGGTCTGGCCGGATCGCAGCGCGGGCTGCCCGCAGCCCGGCATGGCCTACCCGCAGGTGCAGAGCGAGGGGCTGTTCATCAGCCTGCGCGCCGGGGGCGCCGTGTACAACTACCACAGCCGGGCCGGGAGCGACCCGTTCTACTGCGCGCAGAGCGCCGGCCCGCCGGCAGGCACCGGCGCGCCCTCCAGCGGCGGCGGCGACGGCTAACAAACACGAGGCGGGCCGGGGTTTCCCCCGGCCCGCCTCGTCCGTCGGAGCGGTAAAGTCCTGGGGCTGCGCCCCAGACCCAGCTTTATTTGTGCCTAGCAGGCACATGCTGCACTGGTTCTGCTGCGGCACGGCGTAGCCGTGCCGCAGCAGAACCAGTTTTTTTGTGGGAGAGCTTTGCTCTCCCACACCCTCGCCGTGCATGGTGTGGACTAGCGGGTGACGCTCCCCGCGAAGCGAGCAATGTTCGTCCCGTCGAAGATCGTCGGCGCGATCAGCTGGGCGTAGTTGACCCAGTTGCCAGGCCTGCTGCCCTTCGCGCTGTAGGTGATGGTGTGCGAGTAGGTTTGGCCAGGGGTATGGACAACATCGACCTCAGTGCCAGCAACGGGCAGCGTGCCGACTCCGTCCAAGTAGATCGTCGATCCGCGCGAGCCGTCCTCGTTCTCGGCACCGACTGTGGCGAAACCCCCGTCGCCGCCGGATATTGCTCCGTAGGTGAAGGAGACGTCATTCGTATCCGAGCCGATACCGATCCAGACCTGGAAGGTGTTGGTCGTATTCACGTTCGACCAGACCGGCACATTCTCGAACTCGACAACGATCCAGGTGTTCACACCGTCGGTGAGGACGTTGATCCACACCTTGCCGCCCGCGCCCGGGTTGAGGTCGGTCCAGAAGGGCGCCAGGACGTTGTTCGGCAGGGCCGGGTCGGGCAGATTCTGGTTGAGGTACTGAACATCGGCCCCTGTGCCGCCGCCGAGGACGAGGTAGCCGTCCGAGACGATGCCGATCTTGGTGTAGGTCTTGCCGCCCAGGGTGAAGGCCGGCACGGTGAAGTTGGTGATCGTCTCGTCGCCCGCCGCGACCTGCAGGCTGCCGAGAACAGGGTTGCTAAGCGGGAAGTAGCCGGCCGGCGAGGCGTCGGGGCTGATCGCAGCGCTCACCCCTGTGGGCAGGACGCCGGGGATCGTGCCGGTGTAGGTCAAGCGGTCGCGGCGCCCGTTGGCGCTGGCGCCCACCACACTCGCCGTCACCAGATCCAGCTGGCGGGGCAGACTGTCGGTGATCGTCACAGCCGCATCGGCGGTGCCGTGATTGACGGCCGTGATCGTACAGCTGGTGCTAGCGTTGCGCGCGATCGTGGCCGGGGCGCAGGTCTTCTCCAGGCTGACAACCGCCTGATTGCGCACGATCGTCACCGGGAAGTGGATCACGGTGCGCTGGCCGTGGTGATCGTCGTTGGTCAGGTAGATCGTGGCGAAGCGCACCTCGCTGATCGGCACATCGCGCGCGTCGAGCGAGATCTCAAAGGACTTGCTGCCGTTGGCGCGGACCCGCAGCGAGTCGGGCACCGTCACCTTAAAGTCGTTCAGCTGGCCCTTCGGGTAGCTCACCGAGAGATCCCAGCTGCTCGAGTGGCCGGTGACATCCTGCGCGGTGCGCGAGACCGTTATCGCGCCGGGCATCACCGGGACGTAGAGGCTGGGGTAGTTGGCGTTCCAGAGCTTATCCTTGAGGGCTACATAGTTCGCGCCCGTCTCGGTGAAGAGCAGGCCGGGCGTGCCGGCCTCGCGCAGGTCGATCCGGCCCGAGCCGGCGTCAAACGGGGTGAAGGGGGTAACGCCGTCCTCTTTGACCAGCTTAAAGGTGCTGGCCGAGGTCATCAGGGCCGACTTGATCTGGGCGGCGGTCCAGGTCGGGTGCAGCGCCTTGAGCAGCGCGCCGGCGCCCGCCACGTGCGGGCTAGACATCGAGGTGCCGGCGATGGCCTGGAACAGCTGGCCATTGGGGCCGCTGGCAACATCGACGTGAAGTGGCGAGGCGCCGGCCAGGATCTGCACGCCCGGGGCGGTCACGTCGGGCTTGCTGACGCCGAGCGACTGGCCGGGGCCGCCGCGCGAGCTGAACGAGGCCATCACGTCGCCCTGCTGGGTGTCTTTCACACCCGCGCTGATCGTCGCCGTGGCACCGGGGTTGGCGGCCAGGAAGGCCAGAACCTGCTGGCCCTCGCTGAACTGGAGGTGGGTCGTGGGCAGGAAATGGTTGTCGGTCTCCAGATCGGTCACAGCGGGGGACTGATTGTAGAGGATCATGCCGCCGCCGCCGGCCTGCGCGACATTGAAACCCTTTTCGGCGCGCCCGGAGACACCACGCGCGCAGATGACGATTTCGCCGGTGTAGGTGCCGGGCGGCATCTTGCCGCAAACCGGGTCGCTGGCGAGCACCACCGGGGCCGGGCCGTAGCCGGCGGTGAGCGAGGTGCCGCGGAGGCTCAGCGTGGTGCCACCGCTGCCTGCGAGAGTGAGCGTGTTCTTAAAGGCCCGGTCGGCGGTGCTGGCGGCCACTGTGGTCACCCAGGGCTCACGGTGGTCGGTGGTGTCGGGGGTCGGGCCGGAGTTGCCGGCCGAGGCGGCCACAAAGATGCCGGCGTTATAGGCATCCAGGAACGCCAGCGAGACCACATCGCTGTAGGGGTTGGATCCGCCGCTGATCGAGAAGTTGATCACATTCACATGATCGATGATCGCCTGCTGCACAGCCGCAGCCGAGTCGCTGGAGTAGCAACCCTCGGAGCCGCAGACCTTATACATGATCACGTGGGCGCGCGGGGCGATGCCCGAGATGGTGCCGCGCGACACGCCGAAGATCGAGGCCTGGACGCCGGCGTTGCCTGCGGAGGTGCTGGAGGTGTGGGTACCGTGGCCGTCGTCATCGCGGGCCGAGCGGAACTCGCCCGGCTTCAGCACGTTAAACGTCCGGTAGGTATTCATAAACCAGTACCCGCCGATCAGCTTGTTGTTACACATGAAGGGCGCGTCGCCTGGGGTCGCGCTACCAAACTGACATGCGTAGGTGCCGCCCGTGGGCGTATACGGCTTCCCGGAGGGGTCGGGGTCGGAGAACGAGGGGTGCTCGGGCCAGATGCCGGTATCGAGCACACCAACGATCACATTCTCACCCGCGCTCTCCTGGCCGCCTAGCTGGCCCCATGCCGTGGTGGCGCCGACGAACTGCGGCGTGCGGTCGGTCTCGACCTGCTGGAGTTGATCCTGGGTTATCAGCTCGATGTTAGGTAGGCCGTGCAGCTGGCTGACCTGGGCGGCCGGAACCTGGGCCGCGATACCGCCGAAGACGATGTCGTAGCGGTATGAGATAGCCGCGTCAGGGGCGCGCGCCTTCAGGCTGCTGATCAGGCTATCGATTTTGCCATTGATGTAGGCCAGATATGCCTGGCTCTCGGGGGAGCTGAGATCGAGCGGCTTGCCAGTGACGGTCGGGTTGGTCGCCGCGAGGCCGGCGATGCCACCGCTATAGGTCGCCAGTGGCTGGTCGTCCAGCTTGATCACGATGCCGACATTGCCAGTACTGGTTGGCGTATACTTGGCGAGGTTGCTCTCGAAGCGGCTCTCCTCCACCGGAGTCAGCGGCGAGGGGCTGAGGTTGCCACCCCTACCGCCCTGGGCCATCGTCGGGCCGCCGGCGGCGAACCCACCAATCGCAACGATCATCAGCGCCAGCATCCGCAGGGTCTTGAAACGTGGACGCATTACGAATCTCCCTCCTTCGTAAGGGCCGCAGCTTTATTCGGTCGAGACGTAGACGTGCATGACGTGTAAGAATCGCTCGATGCAGGCTGGTCGTGGTGAAGCGGCCTGGCCCTGAGATACGTAATGGGTGGAGGTGAGCACAGGCGATTGATCGGTGGTGTACGGCTAGCGCTGCGAAGTTTCTTGCCCCCCCTTTCTGCTGCGGGAGCGTGAAGTCCCGCTGTAATCTAGAGAAGCGCTATGCGGCGGGCAGCAGATTCACTGCGCGTCTGCGAGAGAGTATGATTCGGATCTGGTGATATAGCCTCGGCCGCCTCTATGGATTTTCGGCGTACGCAAGACAACTATGGGTAACGTTTGCAAAACGCACCCATAGTTGTCTTGCAGGTAAGATGGGTATGCCTAACAACCGTAATAGTTACGATTATTAAAAATACTAGCGACTTTGTAACATTTTTGGCGGGCTGATAGCGCGTAGTATACGCCACTTGGTGTGTCTAGCGCAAGTAAGATGAATAAACCGTCAGCAGGATGAATAAACCGTCAGCTCTGCTATGCCGGGTTAAAAAAGGTTCTGTACTGCTATATAAATCATATACCCAGTTAAAAAAATGCCAGCTTCGCTGGCATTTTTTTAACTGGGTATATGGGTTTTTAGGCTTGACACCCTAAACTCAGTCAATCCGCGCGTAGCCCGGCAGGGTCAGGAACTCCACAAACTCATCGCTGGTGGTGATCTCGTCGAAGAGCTCGGCGGCCTCCGCGTACTTGCCCCCGGCGTAGTCGGGGCCAAGGATCTGCTTGACCTTCTCCAGCTCCTCGGGCAGCAGCGCGCGGAACAGCTCCACCGTCACCTTGCGGCCGTCGGCGAGCACGCCCTTGGGGCTGCGGATCCACTGCCAGATCTGCGCGCGCGAGATCTCGGCCGTGGCGGCGTCCTCCATCAGGTTGAAGACCGGCACGCAGCCGTTGCCGGCCAGCCAGGAGCCCAGGTACTGGATGCCGATGTTGATATTCAGGCGCAGGCCGGCCTCGGTGATCGGGCCCTCGGGGCCGAAGGCGATCAGGTCGGCGGCCGAGACCTGCACATCATCGCGGGCGCGGTCGATCTGGTTGGGCGTCGGCATCAGCCGGTCGAAGGCCTCCAGGGCGATCGGCACCAGGCCGGGGTGGGCCACCCAGGTGCCATCGTGGCCGTCGGTAGCCTCGCGCTCCTTGTCGGCGCGCACCTTGGCCAGGGCCGCCTCGTTGGCCGCCGGGTCGTTCTTGATCGGAATCTGCGCGGCCATGCCGCCCATGGCGTGGGCCTGGCGGCGGTGGCAGGTCTTGATCGCCAGCAGCGAGTATGAGCGCATAAAGTGCGTCGTCATCGTCACCAGGGCCCGGTCGGCCAGGACGAAGTCGGGGTTGTGGCGGAACTTCTTGATGCAGGAGAAGATATAGTCCCAGCGCCCGCAGTTCAGCCCGGCCGAGTGGTCGCGCAGCTCATAGAGGATCTCGTCCATCTCGAAGGCGGCCATAATCGTCTCGATCAGCACCGTGGCCTTGATCGTGCCCAGCGGCAGGCCCAGGGCCTCCTCGGCGGCCACAAAGATCTCATTCCAGAGCCGGGCCTCGAGGTGGCTCTCCAGCTTCGGCAGATAGAAGTAGGGGCCGCCCTGGATGGCGATCGCCTGGCGGGCGTTGTGGAACAGGTACAGGGCGAAGTCGAAGATCCCGCCCGAGACCACCTCGCCGTCCACCAGCACGTGCTTCTCGTTGAGGTGCCAGCCGCGGGCGCGCACGAAGAGCAGCGCCGGGTCGGCCTTCAGGGCGTACTGCTTGCCCTCGGGCGACGTATAGCTGATCGTGCGGTTCAGGGCGTCGCGCAGGTTGATCTGGCCCTGGATCGTATTCTCCCAGGTCGGCGTGCTCGAGTCCTCAAAGTCGGCCATGAACACCTTGGCCCCCGAGTTCAGGGCGTTGATGATCATCTTGCGCTCGACGGGGCCGGTGATCTCGGCGCGGCGGTCGTTCAGCTGCGCCGGGAAGGGCGCGATTGTCCAGTCGGCGGCGCGCACTGCGGCCGTCTCGGGCAGGAAGTCGGGCAGCTTACCGGCGTCGAGATCGGCCTGGCGCACCTGGCGGCGGGCGAGCAGATCCAGGCGACGCTGGTTAAAGCGGCGGTGCAGCGTGACCACGAGATCGAGCGCTGCGGGGGTGAGGATCGTGGCGAAGGCGGGGCTGATCGCCCCGGTGATCGTGATGTCCGTAGTCAGGCTCAGATCAGCCATTGATCGTATCCTTTCATATTTTCCATATTACGGAAATTCATTCCACTGACATTATACCCAAAAAAACAGGAGGACAATCCTCCCGAGACCGACGCCACCTGGTTGATAGTGCCAGCGAAGCCGGCACTATCAACCAGATGCATGCGCGTCATGAGGGGCCAGCGCCCCATCTAGCCTAGTGGAACTGCTCGGCCTCGGTCGAGCCGGCCAGCGCCGTCGTCGAGCTCGTGCCGCCCGAGATCACCATCGACACCTCGTCGAAGTAGCCGGTGCCGACCTCGCGCTGGTGCTTGGTGGCGGTGTAGCCGTCGACCTCGGCGGCGAACTCAGCCTGCTGGAGCTCCGAGTAGGCGGCCATGCCGCGATCCTTGTAGCCGTGGGCCAGCTGAAACATGCTGTAGTTTAGCGAGTGGAATCCGGCCAGGGTGACGAACTGGAACTTGTAGCCCATCTCGCCGATGGCGCGCTGGAAGCGAGCGATGTCGGTGTCGCTGAGCTTCTTCTTCCAGTTGAACGAGGGCGAGCAGTTGTAGGCCAGCAGCTTGCCGGGGTACTTCGCGTGGATAGCGTCGGCGAAGAGCTGGGCCTCCTCGATGCTCGGCTCAGCCGTCTCGCACCAGACCATATCGGCGTACTGGGCGTAGGCCACACCGCGCGAGATCGCCTGCTCGATGCCCTGGTTCACGTAGTAGAAGCCCTCGGGCGAGCGCTTGCCGGTGAGGAAGGGGTGGTCGCGCTCGTCCACATCGCTGGTGATCAGGTTGGCGGCGTTGGCGTCGGTGCGGGCGATGATCAGGGTGGGCACGCCGAGCACATCGGCGGCCAGGCGGGCCGAGACCAGGTTGCGCACGGCCTGCTGGGTGGGCAGGAGCACCTTGCCGCCCATGTGGCCACACTTTTTCTCAGAGGCCAGCTGGTCCTCGAAGTGGACGCCGGCGGCGCCGGCCTCGATCATGGCCTTGGTCAGCTCGAAGACGTTCAGCGGGCCGCCGAATCCGGCCTCGCCGTCGGCGATGACCGGCGCGTACCAGTAGGTGTCGCCCTTGCCCTCGGAGTGCTGGATCTGGTCGGCGCGCTGGAGGGCCTGGTTGATCCGCCTGACCACCATGGGCACGCTGTTGGCCGGGTAGAGGCTCTGGTCGGGGTACATCTGGCCGGCCAGGTTGGCGTCGGCGGCCACCTGCCAGCCGGAGAGGTAGATCGCCTTGAGCCCGGCCTTCACCTGCTGCACCGCCTGGTTGCCGGTCAGCGCGCCCAGCGTGTTCACAAAGGGCTCAGTGTTGAGCAGGTGCCAGAGGCGGTCGGCGCCCAGCCGGGCCAGAGTCTGATCGACCACCACCGACCCGCGCAGGCGGTACACATCCTCGGGGCTATAGGGGCGCTCGACCCCATTCCAGCGGGGGCTGTTCCAGCTCTCGGCGATCTGGGCGATCTGCTGCTCGCGTGACATGCGTGGATCCTTTCACGATCTCTCTGGGTTCAGGTGACGGGGGTGGCAGACCGTAAGATCCGGCCGGGAATCAGAGGGCTCGGGGAGCCGAGGGTCTCCGCTGACGTTCGGCTGACACATGAGGCGCTGCCCAGGTATTGCACAAGACAATGGCGGTAGTATACGAGGGAATAGTTACATACTGGTTACAGAAATAGCCCGTAAAGCCCAGCAGCGTTAGCGCTGGGGTAGAAGGGCTTCATCCGCTTTAGCGGCTTTAGCTGTAGCTTCGCCATAGGGCTTCCTC
>JBAXES010000060.1:0-12297 GCA_037140315.1 Chloroflexales bacterium | reverse complement strand
TGCACTGCATCAGGATGCGGTATTTCTGTTCCCTGTTCCCTGTTCCCTTGTCTAAGGTATGGCGTGGGAGAGCTTCGCCCTCTCACAGAAGAAGCGGTCTGGCCGAGCTACACAAAGGCGAACATCATGCCGACCACCATCTGGACAACGAAGGTGCCGATCACGGCCAGGCCGAGGGTCGTCAGGGCCTTGCCCTGGTCGCGGATGTTCATGCTGGACTGGACGGCGATGTAGGCGAAGTACGCCTGTACCAGCAGGATCACCAGCGAGACGATCAGGCCGAGCAGGGCGACCAGCGCGCCCAGGACAGGGATAAAGTGGAAGATCCAGACCACCAGGCCGAGCGCCGCGCCGACCACAATCAGCGGGGCGCTGAAGAGCGAGAACGTGTAGGCCACCTCGTCCCAGGTGCCGGTGCCGGCGGCGATGCTCTTGCCGATATAGAAGACCAGTCCGGTGAAGACGAAGAAGCCGATGAGCGCACCGACAAGGCCGGAGAGCAGTCCGCCAATACCGCCGGTGATTCCGAGCACGCCGCTGATCACCGCCGCGATGCCGACGTAGATCGCCGCGTTGACCATCGTGCCGCGCTGCTCATAGCGCTCGAAGGTGCTGACGCTCGGGTTGCTGATAATATCCCGGCTCTGGGCGATCATCTCGGAAACTGAAGTCTGCTGGATCATCGACATGGGGGTTCTCCTTCGCTACCGCCGGGCGAACGCCCGTGGCTATTCATGATAAGTATACGCTGCGCACCGGCAAGTTGTTTCAGCCCGCCCCATGCGAGCGATGTCTCTGCACGTGGTAACATGTTTGTTGCGTCGGTCTCATAGCATGAAGGGCGGCGATTGTATCACACTTACCCTACCCTTAAAGAAAGCCATCTGTGACACCAGATTCTGATATACGCCGAGGCTCGGCATCAACCCTCGCCACGGTTGCATTTCTGATATTCCTCGCCATAGCCGTGGGTGGCTGCAGCCAGAGCAGAGGCTCAGGGATCCCGCTGATCGAGCCTGCGGCAACCAGCGCGCCCCCCACGAGCGAGGGGCAGGCGAAGCGGGTGGCCCTGGTAATGAAGACCCTCACCAACCCCTTCTTCACCGAGATGGAGCGCGGGGCCCGTCAGGCAGAGGCCAAGCTAGGCATCAGCCTGATCGTCAAGACCGCCGCTCAGGAGACCTCGATCGACCAGCAGATCGCGATCATCGATCGACTGATCGTCGATCATGTTGATGCCATCGTCGTAGCGCCCGGCGACTCGACCAGCCTGGTTCCGGTGCTCAGGCGCGCCCAGCAGGCCGGGATCATCATTGTGAATATCGACAACCGGCTCGATCCGACGCTCGTCCGCGATCTGGGGCTGTTGGGGGTGCCCTTTATCAGCGTCGACAATATCGACGGTGCCTACCAGGCCGCCGGCTACCTCAGCCACAAGATCACCAACCCGACAAAGGTGCTGATTCTGGAGGGCATCCCCACGGCGCAGAACGCGATTGATCGCACGACCGGCGCGATGAAGGCATTCGCCGAGAACCCGAACATCGTCGTCGCCGCCGTCGAGACCGCCCACTGGAAGATCGACGAGGCCTACGATGTGACGAAGTCGCTCATGATAGCGCACCCGCAGACGAGCGCGATCTTCTGCGCGAACGACATGATGGCCCTCGGCGCGCTCAAATACCTAGACGAGGCCAACCGCAAAGATGTCCTGGTCGCCGGGTTCGACGCGCTCCCCGAGGCGCGCGAGGCCATCAGGGACGGGCGACTGGCGGCGACCGTCGACCAGCAGGCCGCGCGCCAGGGCTACCTCGGGGTGCAGTATGCCGTCCAACTGCTCGCTGGCGCGAAGCTGCCGGACGAGACAATGATACCCATAGCGCTGGTGACAGCCACCGACAGACCCTAATACGTATGAAGCTCTCCTTCAGCCTAACCCAGAAGTTCATCCTCTTTCTACTGCTGGCGAGCGTTATCCCCGTGCTGATCGTCGGCATCTCGGCGTACGAGGTGTCGCGCGGCATCATCCAGAACGAGTCGAAGCGCTATGCGGCCGAGCTTGTCGAGCAGCAGCAGGAGTACCTTGACCTGCACCTTGAGCAGATCGAGAGCCTGATCACCAACATCTCAAGCGTCGAGGCGATTATCCAGGCCCTCGCCAACGAGTCACAGGCCGAGGACAGCTACACGCGGCTGGCCACCCAGGCCCGCATCGGCTATATCCTCGACGGCTACGCCAACCTGCGCGGGCTCGTCTCGCTGGATATCTTCACCCTCGACGGCAGCCACTACCACGTCGGCGACACCCTCGACGGGTCGAACATCCGGGCCGATGTGCGTGACCACCTCGTGCTGCGCACCCGCGCCCTGGGGCCGGCCGAGAGCTGGGCGGGCGTTGAGCGCAACGTGAACAACGCATCGAGAACCAGCCAGGTCGTCACCGTCGCCCGCCTGCTCTCGGTGACAGACCGGGGCTCGACGCAGACCAGGCCGGTCGCCACGCTCCTGGTGAACTACGACATCGGCTATCTCTACAATCACTTCCAGCGCATCGACCTCGGCGAGGGGGCGTCGCTGATCGTGATCGATGCAGAGGGCCACATCGTCTATCACCCCGACAGGCAGATGATCGGGGCCACGCTGAACAGCACCATTCAGGGCATGCTGCAAGACACGCGCGGCAATCTGATCACCGTCATCAATAACCAGGAGATGCTGGTCAACTACGCCCGCCTGAGCAAGTGGAACTGGTCGGTGATCAGCCTCATCCCCGTGAGCACCCTCGCGGCCCGGGCATCAACGATCGGGTCGGTGATGCTGCTGGCCCTGCTGGCAGCCTTCACGATTGCCGGGATCACCGCCTCGATTGCCTCCTACACGATCGTGGCCCCCCTGCGTCACCTGACTCAGCGGTTCCAGCTCTACCAGGCCGACGCGCCCGGCTGGCAGACGCCCCTGGTGGTGCGCGGCCATGATGAGGTCACTGAGCTGAGCCGCTGGTTCAACCTGTTCAGCGAGAGCCTGCTGGCGCACCGGCAGGTCGAGGAGCAGCTACGCTACCAGGCCACCCACGACGCGCTGACCGGGCTGCCGAACCGCACCTACTTCAGCCAGCAGCTTGAGCTGACACTCGCGCGCGCCCATTCGAGCGCGGCCCCGAACTCGGCGGTGCTCTTCCTCGACCTCGACCGCTTCAAGATTGTGAACGATAGCCTGGGCCATGCGGCGGGCGACTACGTCCTCACCATTACGGCCCAGCGCCTGAGGGCGGCCGTACGCACGGGCGACGTTCTGGCCCGCCTAGGCGGCGACGAGTTCGCCATCCTGCTGAAGGGGCTCAGCAGCAAGGGCGAGAGCACCCTGATCGCCGATCGTATTAAGCAGGAGCTGGCGGCCCCCTTCGATGTGCTGGGGGTGGAGATGACCCTGCGGGCCAGCATCGGCATCGCCATGATCGGCGGGGCCTACACGCACGCCGAGGATCTGCTGCGCGAGGCCGACACGGCCATGTACCGGGCGAAGGCCGGCGGAGGCACCCACCACGTGATCTTCGACGACGCCATGTACCAGCAGAGCCTGGAGATCCTGCGCCTCGAGTCCGACCTGCGCCACGCGATCAACCGCAACGAGCTACAGGCCCACTACCAGCCCATCGTCAGCCTGGCCGATGGGGCGATCATTGGGTTCGAGGCGCTCGTCCGCTGGCAGAGTCCGGAGCGTGGCTTTGTGACGCCGGCTGACTTCATCCCTCTGGCCGAGGAGACCGACCTGATCCAGCAGATCGACATGTGGATGCTGCGCTCTGCGTGCGTCGATATCTGCGGCTGGCGCGCGGCCGGGTACCCTGCCCTCACGGTTGCGGTCAACCTATCGGCGCGCAACTTTCAGAACAACCGGCTGGTCGAGCAGATCCGCGAGATCCTGGCGGAGACCGGGGTGCCGCCGGATGCCGTGCATCTGGAGCTCACCGAGAGCGCGATCATGGTGGACCTGGAGCGCACGGTGGGCATGCTAGAGCGGCTAAGCGCCATGGGCATACACATCGCCATCGACGACTTCGGCACCAACTACTCATCGCTGGCCTACCTGAAGCGCCTGCCCGCCGACTGTGTCAAGATCGACCGCTCGTTTGTGAGCGATGTTACCGAGAGCGCCGACGCGGCCGCGATCGCCAGCGCCATCATTGCGATCGGCCATATCCTCGGCCTGGAGGTGATCGCCGAGGGCGTCGAGACCAGCGAACAGCAGGCCTTCCTCACCAGCCACGCCTGCGACGCAGTCCAGGGCTATCTGTTCAGCCATCCCGTGCCGGTCGAGCAGGCCACGGCGCTGCTGGGCACCAGGTGGGCCAGCAGCCCTGTGGCCTAGCCGCCACAGACATCTCCTTACACTCATGTGGGGAAGTTATCCCACACTTTCCCACACTTTCCCACATGAATCCCGCATCCGGTTGGGGTATTCCCATGGCCGGGCACCGCCGATCTGTTCGCGTGATCGCCCAGGCGGTGTCAATCATTTTCCGAACGCGCGTTCTGCTTCGCGGGGCTAGGGGCGAAAGGAGTATGCTATACTTGAGCAAGAATCTCCCATCGACTAGGCACGGAGCCCGCCCCATGAGCGACCGGATCATCTACCTGGATCACGCGGCGACGACCCCGCTCGACCAGCGGGTGCTAGCGACAATGCTGCCGTACCTAAGCGAGCAGCCAGGGAATCCATCGAGCATTCACCAGTTCGGCCGGGCGGCCCTGCACGCCCTGGATGACGCGCGCGAGGCGGTGGCGCTGGTGCTCGGGTGTACCCGCAAGGAGATCATCTTCACCGGCGGCGGCAGCGAGAGCGACAACCTCGCCCTCAAGGGCGTGGCCCTGGCCCAGCGCCAGCGGGGCCGGGGCAGCCATATCATCACCAGCGCGATCGAGCACCACGCGGTGCTGCACGCGGCCGAGTACCTGGAGCAGATCGGCTTCGAGGTCACGCTGCTGCCGGTGGACGGGGCCGGCCTCGTGCGGCCAGACGACCTGCGGGCGGCCATCCGCCCGGACACAGTCCTGGTATCGGTAATGTACGCGAACAACGAGGTGGGCACAGTGCAGCCAATCGCCGATCTCGGGGCGATCTGCCGCGAGCGCGGGGTGCCCCTGCACACCGACGCGGTGCAGGCGGCGGGGATGCTGCCGCTGGATGTGGAGGCGCTCAACGTGGACCTCATGACCCTGACCGCCCACAAGTTCTACGGGCCAAAGGGGGTCGGGCTGCTCTACGCGCGGCACGGGACGCCTCTGACGCCGCAGATCAACGGCGGCGGCCAGGAGCGGCGGCGCCGCGCCGGCACCGAGAACGTCCCCGGCATCGTGGGCCTGGCCACGGCGCTGACGATGGCCGAGGAGCGCCGCCCGGCCTACGCGGCCCGGCTGCGCGGCCTGCGCGACCGGCTGATCGACGGCGTGCTGGAGCGCATCCCGCAGAGCTGGCTGAACGGGGATCGCGAGCGACGCCTGCCGAATAACGCCAACCTGGGCTTCGCCTGCGCCGAGGGCGAGAGCGTGCTGCTGCTGCTCGACCAGCGCGGCATCTGCGCCAGCAGCGGCAGCGCGTGCAGCAGCGGATCGCTGGAGCCCTCGCACGTGCTGACGGCAATGGGGCTGAGCGTCGATAACGCCACCTGCTCGGTGCGCTTCTCGCTGGGCCAGGGCAGCCACGCCGAGGATATCGACGCGGTGGTCGCCGCCCTCCCGGCGCTGATCGACCGCCTGCGCGAGGTCGCCCCCTGCCAGTCGCGCAGTCGCACCTCGCCCCACGCGGTAGGAGAGGACAACAGCGGTCGGGTAGCGAACATGGGGCAAACTCCCGCTTGACTCTCAAGCCGCTTGAGGCTGTAGGATCATCACGACGGTGGTCATGACGAGGAGCGTGCCATGCTCAAGATCGGCGAGTTCTCACGGGTGTGCCAGGTGCCAGTGTCCGCGCTGCGCTACTATGCGGATATCGACTTGCTCCCGCCGGCCCAGGTCGACTCCCTGACCGGCTACCGCTCCTATGCGCTGGAGCAGCTGCCACGGCTCCACCGCATCCTGGCCCTGCGTGATCTGGGTCTCTCGCTCGATCAGATTGGCCTGATGCTCCGCGAGCCGCTCTCGCCCGAGCAGATCCAGGGCATGCTCCGCCTGCGTCAGGGCGAGCTCAGCCAGCAGATCGCGGAAGAGCAGGCGCGCCTGGCCCGAGTCGCGGCCAGGCTGCGCCAGATTGAACAGGAGGGAACCATGTCCGACTACGATGTGGTGCTGAAGGAGGTCGAGCCCCAGCTGGTGGCTGGCATCCGGTCCGTCATCCCGAGCTACGGGGCCATCGGCGCGCTCTTCGAAGAGCTGTACGCCTACTTGGGCCAGCACGGTGCGGGCGGAATGGCCGTTGGTATCGACCACAACGAGGAGTACAAGGAGCGCGACCCGGAGATGGAGGCCGCAGCCTACCTCACGGCCCCCGTGCCCGAGGGCGGTCGGGTGCAGGTGTACACCCTGCCTGGCGGCACCGTCGCCAGCACGATCCACCGTGGTCCCTGGGAGGGGCTGAGCCAAGCCTACGCGGCGCTGATGGTCTGGCTCCAGGCGAGCGGCTACACGCCGAGTGGCGCCAGCCGCGAGCTCTACCTGCAGCAAGGGGCCACCCCTGACGCCAATGTGACCGAAGTCCAGATCCCGGTGAGCCAGCGCTAGTCGGCCTGCTGGCGAGCAGGGCTGCGGTGTCCGTGCCGAGTGGTAGCGCCGGCCCACCTCCAGCAGGGGGCAGGTCGGTGCTACTGCGCGCCGATGGAGGCTACACGATCACCCGTGCGAGGGCGAACCGCGACCCATCGCGGTTGACAGCTGCGTTGTCCCTGGCTTCACCCCGGTTATGGCCGTATCTACTGGCGCAGCGCCGCGTCGATCTCAGCCAGATCGAAACCCTCGGGATCGAACTCGCCGCCGGCCCACTCCAGCAGATTGTCGTGCTCGGGGTGCTCCGGGTCAGTGATGGCCGCCAGGAAGTCGGCATAGCCCCAGACCCCGCCGCAGTCCTCGGGCGGGCATGCCTGCTTGCCCGCTGTGCAGCGCGGGTAGGCCACGCCTAGCTCCGGCTCGCGCACCTGCTCCAGCACCACTATGTGTGTCCAGCAATCGCCGAAATCGTACTCGTAGCTCAGCTTCTGTTTCGGCACAACAAGCAGCTTGTTCAGCTTGACCCGCTGTTCATCAAGGATATCCTGCTCATCGTCCGCATCAGGCACGCCGTACACGGTCTGACCGACGGTGAACATGTGCAGGTGCGAGTCCGTCCAGCCCATCGCGACCTGGATGATCGTGTGAAGTTTGGCCAGGGTGACGGTGTCTGACACCTCGACCCGCCGCCAGATCGGCGGCTTGCTGTCCTTGAGCGTGATCTTCAGCTGGTAGACTCGTCTGGGGGTGGCGGCTTTACGTGGCATCGGCGCCTCCTTCGGGTCGTTGTCCGGCCACTGTCGGCTCGATCTCCTGGACGCGCCCGATCTGGCCGTCCTCCAGGCGCACCTTGATCCCGCGCGTGTGCTGCGCCGCTGAGGTTAGGATGTCCTTCACCACGCCGACCGTCCGCCGGCCGGTGCGCTGGTCTTGCTTGCGTACAATGGCCACCCGCAGCCCGGGCCGGATGTCCTTGCGATACTGTCCGTTCATCGATCCTCCCCAAATGCCCAGCCGGGCAGCGGCTCGCGGCGGGCCCGCCAATCGGTCGGGAGGCCCGCCAGGTTCACCCGCGACGCCACGATCCCGTCGGCGTGCTGTTATCAGGTATTGTACCCTGCCAGACCGGACAAGGATCGCAGCCCGGCCCCGCACGCCCTGCGAATGATCGCACAATGCGCCCGCAGCCTCATGGCATTCCGCCCCTATCTGTTACTTCCCTAGAAACAGTTGACCAGAGAAAAGCTGAGGAACGAGATCGCGAGGATCAGTTCTGGCGCGAGCGCATTCAGTGGCGCGTGCGGGAGCTGGCGCGTGCGAAGGGTATCCCTTCGGCGCTGCAGCTCTCGGAGCGGATCAAGCTCAACAAGAACTCTGCCAACAACCTGTGGAACGGCACGGCGCTGCGCATCGACCGCGACACCCTGGCAAAGCTCTGTGACGCCCTGGAATGCGCGCCCGGCGACCTGCTGGTTCTCGTCGGGGAGCCGCGGCACGAAGAACGAGCGTAGGAAACACGAAGCCCACCCTGCCAATGCTTGGCGGCAGTCAGGATGGGCATCGGAGCGGCTGCCTCGGCGTTGTTCGGAAACAGTACCTTAACAACCAGTGGTATTGTGAGGCGCGGGGCCACGTTCGCCCTTGCGCCGGACAACCATGTTTTGCTTCGGTCTGATTCGAAAGCGCCGGGCGGGGCAGGTGGGGAAGATAGTACTCCCTTCGCTGCCCCGCCCGGCGCCTCCGAACGCCCCAGCGGGCAATTGTGGTGGAGATGGGGGGAGTCGAACCCCCGTCCAGAAAGCTGGACCGCACACGTCTACAGGTTTATCCCATTGTTTGAGCTCGCCCGCGGCCCCACACTGGGCAAAGGTGCCTTTGGGCAAGCCGATTTATCTTAATCCCGAGCTAACCGGCGTTCGCCCGAGCAGCACCCGACTTGCTGACGCCGTACCCCCAGCCATCGAGTGAACTGAGGACGGCGCGCCACCTAATTAGGCAGCGAGGGCTAGGCTCTGAGGAGCCATCGCCCACTTGTTTGTTTTGGCAGTTATTGCCGTTTGCCCCTTTAACGTGACTGGGCGGCACGACCTGCAGTCTACAGCTTGCACTCCCTGTCGAGACCAAGCATCCCCATACGTCCCTATTATACCTCGCCGCCGCCCGCCGTCAATGCGCCCCGCGATGGAGTTTTGGCGGCAATAGGCATGTTTCAGAATCGGGCGATCCAGCTTGACAGTTTGAACTATCCGGTATGGGATTACCTTGAGCTGGCTGCCGCATCAGGATGCGCTGCAACAATCTGTTGCTCAGATCGAACTGTCAAGCTGGTTCGAACCATGCCTGACAGAAACATCCACAGTGTACCTTTTGCGGTAGTGCCCGCTTCCCTTTGAGGGTTATGACGGGGCGTCTGAGGGTTATGACGGGGCGTCTGAGGGTTATGACGGGGCGTCTGAGGGTCACACCTCGCCGTACTGGTACTTGGTGCTCTCTTCGATGAGCCGGATCTCCTCGGCGCTCAGGTCGAAGAGCTGGTAGACCCGCCGGTTCAGCTCGACCTCGCCGGCGATGATCGCGGCGGTGCGCTGGCGGTGCTGCTCGCGCTGAATGCCGAGCCACTCCTCCCAGTCGTCGCGGTCCCGCAGCGCGATGTCGCGCTTAAAGACCTTCTGCACCTCGGCGCGAAACGCCGGGAAGTCTAGCTCCCACCAGGCCGTCAGCTTCTGGTTCAGCCCCTTCCCCGCCGCGCCCAGGTCGCTGAGGATGCGGTAGCGCGCCCGCCGGTGCAGCCCGTAGCGCGCCTGCGCCTCGGCGGTGATCGCCATCGCCAGATCGCCGATGGCCTGCCGGTCAGAGTCGGGGGCGTCGGGGATGGGGAGGCGGGAGATGAACTGCCGCTTCTGCTGATAGCGCACCGAGCCCGCCCGCTCGCCGAGCGCAACGCAGAGGTGCGCGATACACAGCCATAGCGCACGAGACTGAAGCACCCCTAGAATGTACGGGCTATCTGGGACGACGAAAAAGCCCTTGTCGTTCGTGAATCCACCCGTGTCGTCCCATGAGAAGCGCGGATATTTGGCGATGTCTGGCCATACGATCTTTGGCTGCTCGAACTCGGCGTAGTAGTCGCAGCTCCGCAGCTCCCACCAGAACTCGCCCTTATCTAGCCGCTTACGGGCGGCATCTGCGAAGGGGGCCAGCTGTGCGGCGAGCGCGGGATAGCGCTGCGTCAGCCCAGCCCAGGCGAGAGCCTCGTCCTGAACCTCGCCGAGGGTCTGCCTTGTCCATCGTGCGGGCAGCACGATAAGCCATCGGCCTTCATTTTCCTGACACCAGGGGTTGAGATCCTCGCCGCGCCAAACGGGTTTCAATCGCACGGCACACGCAGGATCGGTGGTGACAAGGCGATCTCGTGTCTGCTGGTCGATAATGAACGCCTCATTGAGGCCAGTGAGAATACCACGGTAGAGCCGGCCAGCGGCAAGCTGCTCCAGGCTCATGCCCGTCCCCATGAGCTTCTTAAAGATGAGGCGTGTCGCATCCCCGCCGAGCTGCCAGCCGCTATCCTGCTGGTCGTGGATGCTCACCGGGAGCAGCTTGGCCGCCACCTGGCGCTCAAATTGCCTCACGCCCTCGCCCCGGCTGAAGGTCGCCGCCTGGGCGGTGTGATCATCGGGCGGCGCGGCCTTGCGCACAATCGGGATGGCCGGGTAGACATCGGGGGCGTCGGCGAAGACCCGGTTGTCGCCCAGGTCAATCAGCTGCACTACCGTCACCTGCTGGCGCATGAAGGCGCGCAGCGGCGTGGCGTAGTTGGCGCGGAGCCAGGAGTTGCTGGCGATGTAGCCCAGCAGCCCGCCCGCGCGCAGCAGCTTCACCCCCTGGTGGAAGAAGTAGACGAACAGGTCGGCGGTGCCGCTGGCGGTCTCGGCGTAGGCCTGCTGGAAGTAGGGCTTGAGCGGGCTGAGCTGCTCCTGGCGCACATAGGGCGGGTTGCCGATCACCGCGTCGAAGCCGGCCTGCTCCCCCAGCGGGCGACCGTGGCGGTCGTAGAAGACCTCGGGGAACTCCAGATCCCAGTGGAAGAAGCGCTGGCCGGCGGCCAGGGCCCGCACCCGCTCGACCTCGCGCACCAGCGCTGGCGGCAGCTGATCCCGCGCGCTGCGCCGCTCAAACTCGACCACCCGCTGCTGCAGGTCGGCGGCGAGGCCCTGGCCGAGATTGGCCGCCGTGCGCAGGTCGGCGTGCAGCGCGAAGCGCTCGGTCAGCTCGCGGCGCACGTGCTCGTACATCTTCTCTTGCTCTTTGACCTCATCGACCGTGCGCCCGGCGCTGCCCTCGATCAGCCACATGCTGCCCACCGCGCTCATCATGGCCCCGGCGAAGGCCGCGTCGTCGAGCAGGCTGAGCTGCCCCACCTCGGCGGCGGCGACCTCCCGCTTGCTGCGCCTGGCCTGCTTCGGCGCAGCGGTCGCCGCATCGAGATCGCTGGCCCGCGCGCCGACCAGGGCGTTGCCGCAGCGCAGGTGGTGGTCGAGGAAGGAGAGCGGGCGGCCCTTGGCGGCGGTGGCCAGCCAGAGTGAGAGCTTGGCGAGATCGACCGCCAGCGGGTTCAGGTCCACGCCGTAGATGCAGCTCTGGGCCACGCGGCGCTTCCAGTAGGCCAGGTCGGCCTCGTCGCCGGCCTCGGCGGGCGGATAGACGCCCAGCTCCACGAGGTAGCGGGCGATGTACTCCATCGCCGCGACCGGGAAGTGTCCGCTGCCCATGGCCGGGTCGACGCAGTTCACCGCCAGCACTGCCGCGATCTTCTCGGCGTCGGACTCCTTCCCGCCGACGGCGGCGTCGAGGACCGGGCGCAGGGTCTGCTCGACGATATACTGCACCACAAAGTCAGGGGTGTAGTAGGAGCCGGTGCGGTGGCGCTCGCCCTTATCATTGACGAGGATGAGGGATGAAGGATGAGAGATGAAGGATGAAGGCGGCGCAGCAGGCGCAGACTCTTCATCCCTCATCCTTCCGCCTTCATCCTTCTCCAGGTGATACTCCAGCAGCCCCTCGTAGATTGTGCCCAGGTGGCGCTCGGCCAGGTCGCGGTAGTCGATAAACTCGCGCAGGCCGGTCTGCGGGCTGACGATGCGGGCCAGCTTATCGAGGGCCAGCTGGAGCTGCGCGTCGCCCACGCTGTAGCGGTCGAGGAAGGCGTGGCGCTGCGGGTCGAAGAGGCCGCCGTTAAAGGTAGCCACCTTCAGCGGCGGGCTGCCGGCGTTGATGATCCCGAACAGGTCGCGCAGCCTGGCCCATGTCTGCCCAGTGTCGGTGAGCAGGGTCACGCCGCTATCGAGGCGCCGGCTCACGTCGCGGACGAGGCCGTAGAGGCTGTACTGGTCGCGGTAGGCCGGGCTCTCGCGCAGGGGCAGCAGCTCGCGGGCCTCGGCGTAGAGCACGAACAGCAGCCGGTAGAGCACGATCAGGCTGTTGCTGTAGATCGTCGCCAGGGTCTCGGGCGTGGGCTGGAGCTGGTTGCGCGGGTAGTCGAGGAAGCCCTGGGCGATATGGCGCAGGGCGTCGAAGACCTGGGCCTTGAGCGACTCAGACA